>NZ_JADBUN010000142.1:0-12229 GCF_020245625.1 Microcystis sp. M049S2
AACTTGCAACCCCTATTAGCAGCAGCTTTACGGGAATCCCTAGAATTAGCAGGACTAATTCTAGAATCGATGCTAATTGCCTCTAATTTTGGCTTGTGTGCTACCGTTAAAACTCAAACTGTTGTCAAAGCACCTGATTGGGTTTATATTCCCTCAGTAAAACCGATTGCTAGTGGAGAAATTCGGCGCGGTTATACTCCCCATCTTGAAGGAGAAATTCCTACCATCGTCCTAGAGTTTATCTCGGAAACCGAAGGGGGTGAATATTCCATCAACCCTCACTATCCCTATGGAAAATGGTATTTTTACGAGCAAATCTTACAAGTACCTGTCTATGGAATATTTCAGCCAAAAACCGGAAAATTAGAAATTTATCGATTGAATCAAGGAAGATATGAACAACAAAAACCTAATGAAAACAATCGTTATTGGATAGCAGAGATTAACTTATTTTTTGGAGTCTGGCAGGGAAAAAAAGCGGAAGTGACAGCCTATTGGTTACGTTGGTGGGATAAGTCGGGCAATCTGTTATTATGGGGGAGTGAACGAGTCGCACAAACTGAATATCAACTCGAACAGGAGCGAATGTTACGGCAAAAATTAGCTGAAAAATTAAGAGAATTAGGCGTTGAACCAGAAACCTTGTAGGAGACTTGTCAAATGCTGATAAAATCATGGAAAGAATCTTGGTAATGATTCGGGGCTGAAGATGCAACCTAACCTAACAAATGACTTAAATCACATTCTTGCCCACACTAAAGACCTGTGGGAAGAATTGCGTGGACGGCGGATATTTATTACCGGAGGTACAGGCTTTTTTGGCTGCTGGCTTTTAGAGAGTTTTATTTGGGCTAATGATCAGCTAGACTTAAAAGCATCGGCAGTGGTTTTAACCAGAAATCCTGATAGTTTCAGGCAAAAAGCTCCTCATTTAGCCAATCATCCCGCTATTCAATTCCATAGCGGTGATGTTAGGTCATTTGAGTTTCCTGAAGGGGAGTTTTCTTATATCATTCATGGTGCCACTGAAGCGAGTGCCAAGCTCAATCAAGAAGATCCCTTGCTAATGTTTGATACGATTATTGAGGGAACAAGGCATACTTTAGAATTTGCTAAATTTTGTCAGGCTAAAAAGTTCTTATTAACCAGTTCCGGTGCCGTTTATGGCAAACAACCCCCAGAAATAACCCATATTTCTGAAGACTATTTAGGCTCTCCTGATTTAACTAATCCGGGTTATGCTTATGCAGAAGGAAAACGGGCAGCAGAAATGCTCTGTACTCTTTATGCTAAACAACAGGGATTAGAAACTAAAATTGCTCGTTGCTTTGCCTTTGTCGGTCCCTATTTGCCCTTGGATGTCCATTTTGCTATTGGTAATTTCATTCGAGATGGTATGACGGGGGGGCCAATTCTCATCCAGGGGGATGGTACTCCTTATCGTTCTTACCTCTACGCGGCGGATTTGGCGATTTGGCTGTGGACAATTTTGTTTAAGGGAAAATCATGCTACCCTTACAATGTCGGTTCAGATGAGGATTTAACTATCGCTGAATTAGCAAAAGTTGTTGCCAGTACATTTGCATCAAAAGTCGAGTTAATTATAGCTAAAGAACCTATCCCCGGTAAACCTGCTGAACGTTACGTTCCTTCAGTAAAACGAGCGTTTTCTGAGTTACAACTCAAACCCCTAATTTCCTTAAGGGAATCAATTATCCGAACGGCTAGTTATAATTCATCGAAATTTTAGGATTTACACCATGAATCAGAAAAAATCACTGCGGAATTGTCCAATTTGTCAAGAAGAAAATGGGGAGATTCTTCACACACAAAATTTTGTTTTACCTGAAGGTCATCCCCTCTCAAATGGATATGATATACTATGTTGTGATCGCTGTGGTTTCGTCTATGCTGATACAACAGTAAGTCAGAAAGATTATGATGTTTTTTACGCCAAATTATCCAAATACGAGGACAAAAAAACCGCTACGGGAGGAGGGGAGTCTCCCTATGATGCCGCACGACTTCAAAAAACGGCTGAATGTATTGCTGAATTTTTACCAGATAAGAGCGTTCGCATTTTAGATATTGGCTGTGCCAATGGTGGTTTATTAGGCTATCTTAAAAAACTAGGATATAACAATTTATGTGGTTTAGATCCATCTCCTGCTTGTGTTGAGAATACAAAACAGCTTTACGGAATAGAAGCTTATGCTGGTTCTATTTTTACGCCTCCTCAAGATTTAGGAGATTTTGATCTTGTCATTCTTTCTCATGTGTTAGAGCATATACAGGATCTGAAATTTTCTGTAAAATTAATAGAACAATTAATCAAAGTCGGGGGATATCTATATGTAGAAGTTCCCAATGCTTCGGGATATGTTGATCATGTTTTTGCACCTTTTCAAGATTTTAATACTGAACATATTAATCATTTTTATCATCCCCATTTATCAAATTTATTAATTCAATTTGGATTGACCAATAAATTAATCGGCGAAAAAGTCTTTGAGGTTTCTCCAGGGATGTCTTATCCAGCCATTTATAGCTTTTGGCAGAAGCAAGAGTCTAATTCATCGGAATTGGTAATTTATCCTGATAAAATGCTCAAAGAAAGAATACTGCTTTATATTGAAAGCTCCAAAAAAACTATGACTGATATTGATCTTAAATTACAGTCAGTGTTAGAGGATGCTGCCGATGTGATTGTTTGGGGAACGGGACAATTAGCCATGAAACTACTGGCCGAAACTTCACTGGCAAAAGCCAATATAGTTGCTTTTGTTGATGGAAATCCCATTAATCAAGGTAGTGTTATTTCAGGGATTACGGTGCTATCACCCCATCAAATTCAATTGAGCGAGATGAGACAGCCGATTATTGTAACCTCAATTTTATCTCAAGAAGCTATTTACAATGCTATCCAAAAAATGCAGCTGCCTAACCCAGTTATTTTATTGAGATGAGCAAAGGCGAACTTAACAATTAGTTCACCTTTTTCTCAAAATTAAAGACCCCGTTGATAGATAATCTTTCTGAGACTATCGTTAGTTGAATAAGGGCTATCAATGGAGTCGATCATAATGGGTTCATCCTTGTTGCAAGCTCTAGTTAATATTTCTCCTGACATTAACTCCCGGCAAGAAATCTGTCCTTTCTGGAGGGGAACCGCTAAATATAAATCTTCATTGAGGCGGTCATGGTTGAGAATGTAACCTTCTGGCAAATCTCTTTTAGCATAAACCCCTCGAACCAGCGCATCAAGATACTTAATTTCTCTTTCAGGGGGCATTCTTTTTTGAGTACCCGGCGCGCCACACATTTCCTTAGCTTTTTGAAAAGCTTTAAACCAAATATCGACTTGTTCGGGTAAGGAACAATAAGGAGAGACAGGGACTCCATCCATCTCAATATCGATATGCCTTTCAAAAGTTCTCGCCCCCTTAGCGTAGGCTATCAGCATTGAGGATGTCCAATCAGTATATTCATGGGTTGAAAAACCAATGACATGATTGGGGTAGCGATTTTTTAAATAATCAATTTGATTCATCTCTAGCTCAGAATCTTCGGAGGGGTAGAGAGAAACACAATGGTTAATAGCCAAAGGAACATTACGATTTTCAAAGAAGATGACTAAATCATCTATATCCTTGAGGGAAGAACCTCCCGTTGACACAATTACCGGTTTGCGAGTTTCGGCGATTTTCTCAATTAAAAACCAGTCGTTGAGATCTGAACTAGCGATTTTAATGATGGGGATGCCCAGTTCAACACAAAGATTAACAGACTTTTCATCAAAAGGAGTCGCCATCGGAATACATCCACCTTGACGTACTGCTTTCACTAGAGTTGCGTAATCATCTTCTGTCATTTTTGTATCGAGAGTTTTTTTGATATAGCGAATATCAGTCCTGTCCCGAAAATCTCGATGAATGAAATTGTCCACATCTCTGAATTGAAGCTTGATCGATGCTCTGACATTATTAAACCTAACAATTCTAGAGAAGTCAGTGATGATTTTTAATCCTCTCTCTAAACTCCCCCAATGATTATTAGCAAGTTCTAAAACAAAGAGTTCGTCAAAAATATCGCGGTTAATAGACATTGGATAATCCTCCTTAAAATTAGACTCTATTATTCCCTTGCATGAAAAGCTAATGCTTGATTAGACCTATCAATTCGGGAAAACTATAAATTTTACATAACTGCTCGGAAGTTTCAGATTCGTGTACTTTTCCATAGCCATAGGTAGCAGCAATGAAACTAAGTCCACAGGATTTGGCTGCCTGAGCATCATCACGAGAATCTCCAACCAAGATAGCAGATTGTTGATTGATTTGATACTTTGTCAAGATATGTTGACAAATTGCCGATTTAGAGGAATAGGGATGAGTTCTCGTATCTGGAGATATAACATCGGCAAAAAAATGCAGCATCTGGAGATGATCTAAAATCTTAAAGGTTGGGTGGCTAGGCTTGTTAGTAACAATAAACATTGTAATATTCAAGTCGGCCAATTGGCAAAGAGTTTCTACAACCCCTTCATAGATATCCGTTTTTTCCCAACCTTCACTATCGTAGCTTTTGCGAAACTCCCGGGTTAAATCATCAATCAGATCTGGATCAGCATTGCCGATCATCTGCTTGAACATTTCGGCCACAGGGGGGCCAATTAAGCTTGTAGAAATCCGATCTAGAGCAAAGTCTGGAAGTACAGATGACAACGCCTTTGTTAGAGAATATTTAATTCCCCTCGACGAATTAATGAGTGTACCATCTAGATCAAAAAATATGTTTTGGATTTTCATATCAGTTTTAAGGTTTATAGGCAATAATCCCAATTCCCTCCCGACCATCATCTTGAGCATCAGGTAAGTAATCGATACGGGAAATGAACCCTTTTCTCTCAACTATAAGACCCATCTGGGTACAGACACGCGCTAATATATCTGGATCTAGAGTATGAAAAAAGTTGGGCAAATTAGGAGCCAGTTCTGCGGGCATAAATTGGGGAAAGTTATCAATTTGTCCCGGCCAAAGCTCGCCCCGATGCTTTCTTTCTTCATAGATAGGTAAAAATGATTTTAAAAATCTATTATAGGGAGTATCGGCAATCAAATAAACTCGACCCCCAGAACAAAGCCAACGAGACATATTACGGACTGATTGCTCAATTTCCGTCCCAGTTAAAAAGTGTAGGACTCTTGAGCAGAGGATGGCTCCCAAACTTTCCTCCTCCAGATTAATCTGATCGGGTAAAGAGCCTTGTAACAATCTAAGACGATTTTTTTGGTGAGAAGGTGTTTTTTGAAGACAAATTTCTAGATGCCGCCGATCTGGATCACAGGCAATCACTTCCGCGCCTGTTGCTAAAGCCGCTAAACTTGCGATCCCGTAAGCTGCTCCGATATCAAGACAAGCTTTGGGAGCCAAGGGAGCAAACTTGACAAAAGCTTCGGTATAAGGATCTATCCAAGCAGTCATAAACCCCATCAAGTTTAGGGTGGGGATGAGCATTTCAGAAACGGGATCAGGCATCTCTACAGAGTTAGACGACATTGAATTGAGTTTCTCCTCAAATTAACGGCAATTAGGCTTCGCTGGTAAAGCGAGAATTGGGAATAGCATAAAAAACTGACTCTAGACCATTCTCACCATGAGGTATAAGAAAATAAGAGTAATCACTGCATATACTATTTACCAATAAGGGAAGTCTCCATAAATGATCCTGTAAATGATAAGTTGAAATAGCCAAGATAGGAGTATATTTCTCGATTATGTTACTTGCTCCCAGAATAGTATCTATTTCTGCACCTTCAATATCCATCTTGATAAATGTTGGTGCTTCATCAGCAATAGTTTCATCAAGGGGAACTACATCTACTTCTAAGTTTCCTTGACTGGAAATTGCCGATCCTTCTGAACCGGCCGCTAAAAATCTCAGTTTTTCTCGTTCTTTACCTGTAGCATTTTGGTAAATTATCACCTTGTCTTGAAGCTGATGATCTAAATTAGAAAGATATGCTTTTAAGTTTTTTACATTAATTGGATCGGGTTCAAAACAAATTATTTTCTCAATTGAATCTCCCTGAAGATCAATAAATGTCTTCAGCGTATCACCATCAAAAGTGCCACAATCTACAAAAACTTCTTTTTTTAAAAGAGGCCTTAGGAAACTCGGGAAATATTGTATTTCCTGAGACGAAAATAAACCATCAGACTCTAGCAAAATTCGCCACTTAATCTGCTTCAAATATTCCCGCTTAGATTCTGTATCTTGCCAAAGATCAAAAGCTGCGATAACATCCCCCGCTTGTTCATAAATTTTGTGAGGTAAGTCAAGATAAAAATGAGGCAAAAATTCTTGTGGATGGCACCAAAAAAAGACGGCACACAGGGCAACATTTTGACACCCTAATTGATGTAATTGCTCCTGAATCAAATTCAGGCTATTCTCTCGATTAAAGACGGTAATAAGGAATAAAGCATTTTGACCATAATTAAGAGCAGCAATTTCAGGGGAAAGAACCTCAACTCCCTCAAGTTTTGTATTCCAGATAGCCGCATTATTATCAGCAAAAGCCACTGGTTCTATGCCAATCTTCCGTAAACCTTTAAGACACTTTCTTCCTAAGTTGCCAGAGCCAAATAAAACAACTTGTCCTTGAGATTTTTCTAACAACCCGCCAAAAACAGAGGTTTCATAATTGATGACGGCATCAATCGGCTTTGCTAGAAGGTTTTTAAGATCAACTAATAAGTCGGAAGTCATAGGCTGTTAAGTATCTAATGTATTGGTTAAGGTTGGGTAAAGCGAGAATTAGGAATAGCATAAAAAATGACATCTTGACCATCGTGCAGATGGGGTTCAAGAAAGAAAGAATAATCTTGGCACATACTCTTGATTAATAAGGGAATTCGCCATAAATGATCCTGTTGGTGATAAACTGAAATTGCCAAAATTGGGGAATGATTCTTGATAATCTCTCTTGCTCCCATAATTGCATCTATTTCCGCCCCCTCAATATCCATTTTAATAAAGGTTGGTGCTTCATTAGCTAGAACTTCATCAAGAGAAATTGCTTCTATTTCTAAAGTTCCTTTGCTGGAAATTGCAGATGCACCCGAACCTGTTGCTGAAAATCTTAGCTTTTCTCGTTGCTTGCCTACTGCATTTTGATAAATAATTATTCTATCTCGAATTGTGCTATCTAAATTAGATAGAGAATGCTGGAGCTTTTCAACATTCTGAGGATCGGGTTCAAAACAAATTACTTTTCCTATAGCACCCGCATTGATAGCCGCTAAAGATTGAACGGTATCCCCATCAAAAGCACCACAATCAATAAACACTTCTTGGTTGATTACAGATAACAAAAAACCAGGGAAATAAGTGATCTCTTTGTAAGCTGACAAGCAGTCAAAATCTAATAATATTCTAGATTTTAGTTGATTAAGATATTGTTCTTTTGAGTAGTCATCTTGTAGAATCATAAAAGCGGCGATGACATCCTCGGCTTGTTCATAAATTTTGTGAGGCAAATCGATGAAATAGTAAGGTAAAAAAAACTGATTATATCGCCAGAAAAGAGCGATAAAAGAAGCGACATTGAGAAAACCTATTTTTTGTAATTGATTTCTAATTGTGATAAAACTGCGGTCTCTTCCTATACTCCAAATAGCCACTAGGAATAAGACATTATCGCCATATTTTTTCATCACAGTTTCAGGAGAAAGAACCTCAACTCCTTCAACCTTTGTATTCCAGATAGCCGCATTATTATCAGCAAAAGCCACTGGTTCTATGCCAACACTCCGCAAACCAGCAAGACACTTTTTGCCTAAGTTGCCAGCACCAAACAACACAATCTGTCCTTGAGATTTTTCGAGCAATTGCTCGAAAAGAGAACTTTCATAATCTTTTATAGAAGCAATTGGTTTTTTAAGTAAATTTTCTAATTCGAGTAATAAAGAAGAAGACATAAGTTACCATCTTAGGGAAATAAAGCTAGTCTCGCCCAATTACTCAGTGTAACAGGGTAAAAAGATTCTAGTGTTTTTTCGTCGGGCAGTTTAAACGGGATTGTTGCTCAGGGTACACCAGATTACTATCCTTGTCAAGGATAATCTATAAAATTGCTAAATAGACTCAATAGATTCATAATAATCATAATCAACTGGATTTATGGCATCAAAACAATGATTAGAGTTGCCGATTATATCGCCCAAACCCTTGTCAATCACGGCGTTCATCATATTTTCTTAGTGACAGGTGGCGGTGCCATGCACCTCAACGATGCCATCGGGCGCTGCCAAGGCTTGAGTTATATTTGTTGTCACCATGAACAAGCCTGTGCCATGGCGGCAGAAGCTTATGCTAGAGTTACTGGCAAGATCGGGTGTATTAATGTCACCACTGGACCAGGGGGTATTAATGCCTTAAATGGAGTTTTTGGTGCTTGGACAGATTCTATTCCTATGCTGATAGTATCGGGACAGGTGAAGCGAGAAACCTGCCTAGCAACCTACAACCTTCCTCAGTTGAGACAACTGGGGGATCAGGAAGCGGATATTGTTAGCATGGTTAAAGGAATTACGAAGTATGCTGTTCTGATTAATGATCCCCAATCGATTCGATTCCATTTAGAAAAAGCTCTACATTTAGCTGTTTCGGGTCGTCCGGGCCCTTGCTGGATTGATGTTCCCATTGACGTACAATCCAGTAGAATTGATGAAAGTCAATTACAAGGTTACGATCCCTCAGAGGATGGAGAACTATGGGATTTACCGTTAATTCAACAACAATGCCGTGAGGTAATTAGTCGGCTGAAAAACTGTCCCAGACCTGTGATTATGGCAGGCAGCGGTGTGCGAATTGGCGGTGCTGTTGAAATTTTTGAGAAAGTTATCCAAAGGTTGGGAATCCCAGTTACTACGGCTTGGACTCATGATATAATCGCCTCTGATAATCCTTTGTATTGTGGTCGTCCTGGTACAATTGGTGATCGCCCTGGCAATTTTACCGTTCAAAATGCAGAAACTGTACTGATTCTTGGGAGCCGTCTAAATATTCGTCAAGTCAGTTACAATTGGCAGTCTTTTGCTCGCTGTGCCTTTAAGATTCAAGTGGATGCTGATCAAGCAGAATTAGACAAACCGACAGTTAAACCTGACCTGCCAATTCATTGTGATGTGAAAGTTTTTCTGGAAGAATTAAACCGCCAATTGGATGAAGATAATTTCGACGCCGAAAGTCATTCTGATTGGTTGGCTTGGTGCCAAGAAAGGGTTAAACGTTATCCGATCTTTTTACCCCAAAAACATCAGTCCCAAGAAAATGCCATTAATCCCTATCATTTGATGAACACCTTATTTAAGTGTTTAGATAAGGATGATGTGATTGTCTGTGGTGATGGGATGGCCTGTGTTGTTACTTTTCAGTCAGCAATTATCCAAAAAGGACAAAAATTGTTTTCTAACTCTGGCAGTGCCTCAATGGGGTACGATTTGCCGGCTGCCGTGGGGGCAGCCATCGCTCAACAAGGCAAACGGGTTATCTGTTTTGCTGGAGATGGTAGTCTTCAGATGAATATCCAAGAACTCCAAACCGTCGTCCACCATCAACTTCCCATCAAAATTTTTGTTCTTAATAATGGTGGTTATCTATCGATTAGAGCAACACAGATTAACTTTTTTGGCAAGCTAGTTGGGGAAAGCTCTCAGAGTGGCGTGTCCTTTCCTGATATTGTTAAAGTTGCTGAAGCTTATGGCATTGCTGCGACAAGAATTAATTCTCCTGATTTTCAGTCTCAACTGATCGAGGTACTTGAGCAACCCGGTCCAGTGGTGTGTGAAATCATGTTAGATACTCAACAGTTATTTGAGCCTAAATTGAGTTCAAGACAACTACCTGATGGCAAAATGGTTTCATCCCCCCTAGAGGATATGGCTCCTTTCTTAGATAGGGAAGAACTCTTGAGCAATTTATTAATTCCACCGGTGGAGAATTAATGATTAGAAAATACTTCCCTCACCAGACAGAATCTTATTATCGATGGACGATTCACTTGTAACTAATGTATATTCTCAAAAAGGCTAAATTGGTTAACCTGATTAAAAAACATAAATTTGCCCGTTTTTTGCTGGTTGGCGCACTAAATACCCTGTTTGGTTATTTTTTATATGGTAGTCTTATACTGATAGGACTAAATTATAAATATGCTGTCTTGCTGGCTACTATTCTGGGGGTTTTATTTAACTTTCAAACCACAGGAAGACTGGTTTTTGGCAGCAAAAACAACAAATTGATGTTTCGTTTTGTCTTAGTTTATGTGGTGACTTTTCTCTTGAATGTGGAGGCCCTGAGAATTGTTGATGCTATTGATATTGGCATCGAGCAAAAAACTAAAATGTTAATCGCTGGTGCTATCTTGGTTCTTCCCATGGCTATCATCTCTTTTGTTTTAATGAAATTATTTGTTTTTAGGGAAAGATCACAATGAAAAAAATTACTGTAATGACCCCTTGTTATAATGAAGAAGGAAATATTGAAGACCTTTACCTGCGAGTTAAAGAAGTCTTTAATCAGTTACCTAACTATGAGTATGAACATCTTTTTATCGATAACGCTTCCCAAGATAAAACTGTAGATGAATTAAAAAAAATTGCTCAAAAAGACCCCAGGATAAAAGTCATCGTTAATGCTAGAAATTTCGGTCCAGTTCGTTCCAGTTACCATGGTATTCTTCAGTGTTACGGAGACGCGGTTATTCCTATTGTAGCAGATCTTCAAGATCCTCCGGAATTAATCCTAGAATTCGTCAAGAAGTGGGAAGAAGGCTATAAAGTTGTTAAAGCGGTTAAAACTCCGGTGAGAGAAGGAGCTTTTTTCTATTTTGCTAGACAAATTTTTTATTCTTTAATGGATAATCTTTCAGATATAAAAATTACTAGAAATTTTACAGGTTTCGGGTTATACGATCAGAAAGTCATCAATGTTCTACGAGAGATTAACGATCCCTATCCCTATTTTAGGGGACTCATTGAAGAGTTGGGTTTTGAAAGTTTCTCTTTTGAGTATCAACAACAACGGCGAAAACGGGGTATAAGTAGTTACAACTTCTATCGATACTATAGCGATGCGATGCTGGGTATTACCAGTCACTCCCAAGTTCCCCTCAGACTGGCCACCATGTTAGGCTTTGCTTTGTCCCTCTTGAGTTTGCTAGTGGCGTTAGGTTATTTAATCGCCAAATTGTTGTTCTGGGATTATTTTCCTTTAGGAACCGCACCAATCATGATCGGACTATTTTTACTCGCTTCTGTGCAACTATTTTTTATCGGTATTATTGGGGAATACATTGGCTTAATGCACATGAGAATTTTAAAAAGGCCCTTAGTTGTCGAACGAGAACGGATTAACTTTGAGTGAAGACTGTATTTGTTATACTAACCTATGATAGAAGAGCAACAAAAACAAATCGAAGCACAGCAGCAAGAGATAGAGAAATTAAAAGAAGAACGACTCACCGTTCGCTCATTTCTCGAACCAAAAATTTGATAAATTGTCTCAAATGCTCTCTAGCAAAAGCATTGAGCATTCTACTTGAATATTTATTAGTACAAAAAGACCATTTTGAGGTTAACGAATTGATTGGGGTTTGAGCGAGCCAATTGGCGATCACAATTTCGGCAATGTTCTACTTACCTTACTCGCTAAAAAGCATACAGGATAAAAGGTATAGTCATTTCAGATAAGTCTGATACAGTCTAGACCGACAAAACCCTTATGAAATCCAGGATTGATATTCTCAATCTTAATTGAAATGATTATAACAGCAACTTTAAAACCCTTCCCCTAAAAAATTAAGCGAACAATAAGTCAGGTTACAAGCTGGTGACATCATCGCCCAACTATGTGATACTAAATCCGTTGAGTATAGGCTACATATCAGGACAGGCAAAAGGCAAAAGAGAGAATAAATAATCAGTTTTTAATAACCAGATTTAGTATGAATTGCTATCTCTGGCTGGCTGCAGTCCTCTCGGTTTACAGTCCACCTCAACCTAATCGGGCTTGTCACTTACCTAGGGTCTGCTGAATAAATCTAAAAACCTTGTTGGATAAGACTTTTAGACTTTTTTTTCCTCAAAAAGTGCCAGCCGTTGCGGGGATCGGGGGGAAAATTCAGGTACTTTTTCCCTGAAAATTAGGTAATTGACTACCTCA
>NZ_JADBUN010000143.1:0-22307 GCF_020245625.1 Microcystis sp. M049S2
CTGCATTATTCATGAAGACTTTGGAAAATCCTCGAAAGCCTTGGCAAGAAGTTCATCTAGCGATCTGGCTGAAAAACAGTCTGTTTTTTGAGATGTCCTCACAATCAGGTTTTTGCCAGTTGGTGAATAATGCAGGCTAAGGGAGGGCGTACGCCCTACGCCCCTACAGAAAAACTAATACGGGGTAATGTAGGGGCGCAATGCTTGCGCCCAAAATGTAAAATTTACGAATACTTTACACCATGATGTCAAGAGAGCTAATTTATCTTGTTAAAAAAATAGAGTGTGAATTAACACACTCTCAGCATATCGAAAAAGCCAAAGTTTTGCAATAGATTAAATCTTTTCGGTTAGCTTAGTCAGAACGCGATTGGAACGTTCCACAAAAGCTTGCATTCCCTCGGCATCAAATCCTTTTTGAGCGATTAAAGCTAAATCATAAACGTGCTGACAGAGCATTTTCGCTAATTGCGCCGATGGAGATTCGCCGCTACCAGTAACAATACTTCCCTGACTAATCTGGACAATCTGTTGAATTAGGGGATGATTAGTATTAATCATCAGAATATGTTCTTCGGGGAAAGCCATGGCTTTTTGTTGCATCATTGCCGTCATTTCCTGTAAGCGTCGCATCGCTTCTGGAAGTAAGACAATTGCCGGGGGAGTACCCTGGGGATCATCGGATTTCAAGGCTTCAGTTTTGATATTGATGCGGGAATTATCGAGGGCTTTGGCGAAGATTTCTTTGATCAATTCAGCCCGGGTTTTATTACTACCGGGATCGATAATTTCACTAGCTTGATCCTGTTCGAGCAGCGTCGAGTCTAATTCAGAATCAACCCGGGTGAATTTCACATCAGAATATTCTCTTTCTAGGAAAGGAATAAAGTAATTAGTATCGATGAAAGAATCAAAGAAGAGGATCTCTAACCCTTGATTTTTGTAGAGTTCAACGTAGGTGGATTGGCTACGAGGATCGGTACAGTAAAAAACTCGATTTTCGTGGCGTTCTTTATGGCGTTCTAGGTAGGCTTTGAGAGTAGTATAACCTTCCTGTTCGATCGCTTCTAGGGGAGTTTTCGCCGTTGCTTCTTGCCATGCGTCACCTTCGGCGGTTTGCACTGCCACTTGTACTGGGGTTTCTGGGGGTTTGTAGGTAGTGCGATAGATTAAAATATCTTCTACCTGCTGTTTAAATTTATCCTCTTTCAAGGAACCAAATTTAATAAAGGTTCCCACATCTCCCCAACAACGAATATATTCTTTTGCGTCTTCGTTGTATAGAGATTTGAGACGATCAGCAATTTTTTTGGCAATAAAATCGGCAATACGGCGAACGGTGCGATCTTTGGTTAAAGCACTTCGAGACACATTTAAAGGAATATCTGGACTATCGATAACTCCTCGCAAGGGTATCAGGAAATCGGGAATAATTTCCTCGCAATGATCGCTGACAAAAACCTGATTACAGAATAACTTTAATTGTCCTTTTGAGACATCCACATCCGGTCTGAGTTTGGGAAAATAAAGAATGCCATTGAGCAAGAAAGGATAATCGGTATTCAGATGTACCCAGAGTAAAGGTTCTTCTTGGAAAGGATAGAGATAACGATAGAATTCTAGGTAGTCTTCTTTCGTCAGATTTTGAGAAGATTCTTTCCATAAAGCCCGTTGTTGATTAATCACTTCCCCATCAATTTTAATGGGAACGAGCATAAAATCTGAGTAGGTTTTGACTAACTGGCGAATGCGGGCAGGTTCTAAATATTCCCCTTCCTCATCCATTAAAGTTAGGGTGATAGTGGTGCCGATTTGGCTGCGGGAAGAATCGGTTAATTCAAATTCTGGAGAACCATCACAGCACCAATGGACAGGGGTAGCACCTTCCTGATAGGAAAGAGTATCAATCTCTACCTTTTTAGCCACCATAAAAGCCGAATAAAAACCTAGGCCAAAATGACCGATTAAATCGTTGGCTGATTTTTGGTATTTATTGATAAATTCTTCCGCACTGGAAAAGGCAACCTGGTTAATATATTTCTTGATTTCTTCCGCCGTCATCCCGATACCATTATCGGTAATTGATAGGGTACGATTTTCTTTATCGATGGCGAGATTAATTTCTGGTTCGGGGACTTCTCCTCTCGCTTCTCCTGCTAAAGAAGCCATTTTTAATTTCGAGATGGCATCAACACTATTAGATATCAATTCCCGCAGAAAAATTTCATGGTCAGTGTAGAGAGATTTTTTGATAATAGGGAAGATATTCTCGGTATGAATCGTGATATTACCTTTTTCGAGTACCGTCATACGTTCAATCACTAAGGGTTTGACTATTCTAACTTTTTTATTCTGCTCGATAATGGCACCATTGATCACAGAGCGATTGCCCAACTTCTTCTAGGGGGATAACCGTACCGATAAAGGCATTTAACGGCAGCGGGGCGATTTCTAGAACTCGCTCGCAAAAATCAGGGGTAAGTGCCAGATTATCGGGGTTATTGATGACTTTTTGACTTTTACAAGCGGTTGGTTGAGATTTGCCGATTGAGGGGGAGTTGCAGTAGCTCTACTGGTCACTTTGCAGATATCCCTCAATCAAAATATCGGGATTGAGATAATTAACCGTGACATTTTCTAACTGTAAAGCTTCGCTCATTAACTGGAAACCTAAATCACCCACAGCAGTGGGTGCATTAATTCCCCCGATGATTTTGGGCGCAATAAAAGCGATAATTTTTTGTACCATGCCCTCAGCGATTGCGGCTGCACTTAAACCGCCGCCGCACTCCCACAAAACCTGACAAAATCCTCTCTGATAGAGATTTTCCATCACTAAAGTGGGTGTCACCTCGGTGAGTTCGATCACTTCCACGCCTTTTGTTAATAATTGTTGCTGAAGCTTGACATTAGAATCAATTTGTGTATAGACAAGCGTGGGAAATTGACTGGTATCCCAAAGATGGGCCGAGGGTGGTAAATCGAGCGATCGAGTCATGACCACGCGCAGGGGATTATGATCAGAGAGGCCGTGAGTGGTGAGGTGGGGATTATCTTGACGGACAGTGCTACCGCCGACGATAATCGCATCACAGGCCGATCGCAATTGATGGACTATTTGGCGAGAAGCGGGGCTAGTAATCCAGGCGCTATGACCGCTAGTGGCGGCAATTTTGCCATCGAGAGTCATGGCATATTTGAGGATACCGAAGGGTTTTTTAGCGGTGATGCGATGGATAAAACCCTGATTGAGTTGACGACATTCGGACTCCTCCACTCCCACCAGCGTCTCGATGCCTGCCGATTCTAGTCTTTGAATGCCTTTCCCCGCCACCAGGGGATTAGGATCGATCATCCCCACCACCACTTTTTTAATGCCTGCTTGCACAATTGCCTCGCTACAGGGGGGAGTACGTCCATAGTGGTTACAGGGTTCGAGATTGACGTATAAAGTGGCACCACGTGCTTTTTCTGCTGCCTGTCTCAGGGCGAAAACTTCTGCATGGGGTTGTCCGGCCCCTGGGTGAAAACCTTCGCCGATAATTGTACCCTCTTGAACGATCACAGAACCCACCAAAGGATTAGGAGAAGTCCGCCCCAAGGCTTGCCTAGCAAGGGTTAGACATCTTTGCATCATTGTGCGATCGAATTCCGTTGCTTGGGCCATGGTTTATTTCTCCAAAGGAGGGGAGAGTTTTCAGTGATCAGTAAACAGTAATCAGTGATCAGTGGGAATTATAGATTATGAATTATCAATTGGCAGATGGGCAGATGGCAGCGCCAGAGTTGGGAGAATAAATAAAAATAATCTCCTGACGACCGACGACCGATAGCTAAAAAGCTGATCACTTCTCTACTATTATTATTTTAAAGTGAAACGTATCAGAGGATACAGAAATCTCAAATCAAAAAAACAAAGATCGAAAAACGTTGACTACTCACACATCAAGATAAATTCCTAGGTGTTTGGTCTTCTGAAATGATTGACCTCTGTTCCTAGGATTTAGCGGTTGAACGGACATAATTGCTCGGTAATTATTTTCAAAAGTAATGAATCGACCTACTAACTCAACAAAGTAAACGAATTAACGATGAAACGAATTGCTCGAAAATCTGGGGAACTTGTCGGTTTATTACCGAAAATTAACCCTGTCTGGTTAGCCTGTGTTCCCTTGTCTGCGATTATTTTTGTGGTTTGGAACACGGCCGTACAGGCCCAAGATGCGAAACCCCTAACCCCCGAAGATGTCCAAAACGCCCTCAATACAATCTGGGTTTTAATTGCCGCCATCCTCGTGATCTTCATGAACGCGGGTTTTGCGATGCTAGAAACGGGATTCTGTCGCCAGAAAAACGCCGTTAACGTTCTGGCCAAAAACCTGATCGTTTTCGCCCTCTCCACCATGTCATTTTGGGCGATCGGCTTCTCCCTGATGTTCGGGTCTGTCAGTAACGAGTTTTTCGGTACGGGAGGTTGGTTTCTCAGCAGTAGCGATCCCGCCACCTACGTTATGCCTGCCTCCTTGCCCACCTCAGTATTCTTCCTGTTCCAAGTCGCTTTCGCGGGAACGGCGGCAACCATTGTATCTGGGGCGGTGGCAGAACGGATTAAATTCACCGATTTCCTCGTTTTTAGCTTAATTATCGTTGGTATCATGTACCCGATCACCGGTCACTGGGTTTGGGGTGGCGGTTGGTTAGCTGACCTTGGTTTTAAAGACTTCGCCGGTTCGACGGTGGTTCACTCGGTGGGTGGTTGGTCTGCCTTAACCGGGGCGGCAATTCTCGGCCCGAGAATGGGTAAATATATCAACGGTCGCACCAATGCCTTACCCGGTCATAACATGAGTATTGCGACCTTGGGTTGTTTAATTCTCTGGATTGGCTGGTTTGGTTTTAACCCCGGTTCTACTTTAGCGGTTAATGAAACTGTACCCTATATCGCTGTCACCACTAACCTCGCCGGGGCTGCGGGCGGCATTGCCGCTACCTTTACCGCTTGGGCGAAAGATGGTAAACCCGACCTTTCGATGATTATTAACGGTATTCTGGCCGGTTTAGTAGCCGTTACTGCCGGTTGTGATGGTGTATCCTATTGGTCGGCGGCAATCATCGGTTTAATTGCCGGTGTAGTCGTGGTTTACTCGGTGGCTTTCTTCGATAACCTGAAAATTGATGACCCGGTGGGTGCGACTTCCGTTCACCTCGTCTGTGGTGTGTTTGGAACTTTAGCCGTCGGTATCTTCAACAAAGATGCCGGTTTAATCACCGGTCAATTCCAACTGTTTATTAACCAAATTATCGGGATTGTGGCAGTAGGGGCATTTACCCTGATTGTCAGCGGTATTGTTTGGACAATCCTCAAGGCTACCCTCGGTATTCGTGTTACTCCCGAAGAAGAAATGGAAGGTTTGGATGTGGGTGAACACGGAATGGAAGCCTATAGCGGTTTCGTCAAGGAGTCCGATATCGTTACCGGTGGCCATTATGCTTCCAGTGTTGACATGGAAACGCCTAGCAATCGTTAGGGTAAACCGTGTAAAGATAGATTAATTTACCCCCGACAAAGTTAAAGAGAAAAGGAAGAAGGCCTCGCCCCGATGCGATCGGTGGCTACAATTACCTTCTAAACCTTTTCTCTTTCGGTTTTTTGTCTCTTTCCGGACAGAAAAAATTAATCTTGCTACTAGGCACCAACCGTCAATGAAAAAGATCGTAGGAATAACCATACTTTTGCTGGGACTGGGATTCAATTTCGGAGTTGCCCCGGTTTTTGCGGAAACCATCGCCGCCGCTCCCCCCAATCCGATTAGTGCTGGAGATACCGCTTGGATGCTGATCTCGTCGGCCTTAGTTTTATTAATGACCCCCGGACTGGCTTTTTTTTATGGGGGTTTAGTACGTTCGCGTAACGTCCTCAACACCATGATGATGAGTTTGGTGGCCATGGGCGTAATTGGTGTAACTTGGGTGCTTTGGGGTTATAGTCTTGCTTTTGATGTCACCCCGGGTAAAAGTGGTTTTGGCGAGGGAATTGAAGCTTTTATCGGGGGACTGGATTGGATTTTTCTCAACGGTGTCACCGCCGCCGCACCTGACAATATCGGTTATGCACCCACCGTTCCCCATCAAGTGTTTATGGTCTATCAGATGATGTTCGCCATCATCACCCCGGCTTTAATTTCGGGTGCGATCGTGGAACGGGTTAACTTTAAAGCCTATTTTTGGTTTTTACTGCTTTGGTCCACCTTTATCTATTCTCCCCTAGCTCACTGGGTTTGGGGTAAGGGTTGGTTGGCAGCCACTGGGGCGCTGGATTTCGCCGGTGGAACCGTTGTTCACATTAGTTCTGGGATTTCCGCACTGGTGGCCGCTTGGGTGATCGGTCCGCGTCGCAGTTTTGGCACCCAAACCTATGCACCCCATAATGTCCCTTTTGTTCTCCTAGGTATCGGTTTACTCTGGTTCGGTTGGTTTGGTTTTAATGGTGGTAGTGCGCTTTCCTCTAGTTCCCTAGCCACGACAGCTTTTGTTAATACCAGTATCGCAGCTTCGGCTGGTGGTTTGACATGGATGCTTATAGAATGGATTTTACGGGGTAAACCGACGGCGATCGGCATTGCTAGTGGATTTTTGGGGGGATTAGTCGGTATTACTCCAGCTGCCGGCTATGTATTGCCGATTGGGGCGATTCTCATTGGTTCGATCACTGCCCTTAGTTGTTTTTTTGCGGTTAGTCTGCGGGCAAAATTGCGCTTTGATGATTCTTTGGATACCTATCCCGTCCATGGTGTGGGTGGGACAATAGGGGCGCTGCTTACGGGGCTTTTTGCCACAAAATCGGTTAATTCAGCCGGAAATGATGGTTTATTTTTTGGGAATCCGGGGTTACTGTGGACGCAATTTGTTGGCGTTGCCGCTACTTATATCTTTGCTGCCGTCGGTACTTTTGTGATTCTGAAAGTTCTTGGTTTATTTATGGATCTGCGGGTTAAACCGAATACGGAAGCAGAAGGGTTAGATGTGCCTCAACACGGAGAGGAAGCCTACGGACAGGAATTCGAGTTTGGTAGCAGCTTTTCCTACGAAGAAAATCCTCCCACCACAAATCCGCAAGAAAATTATTAGGGATTCAATCGGCTATTGGTGCGGCTAACAGAGGCGAAATTTCGTCTCTGTGAAACTGGCTTTAACAATTCCGTTTTTGGTCGTCTTGTCTCTGTCACTGGGGGTTGTGGTGGTTGCTGAATCAAGGTATGAATGCCAACTGTGCATCGTGTCCAAAAGTTAGTTTGGGTCCAGGTTTTAAAAATCCCGCAAGAGAAGATTCATACTAAATCCAGTTATTAAAAACTGATTATTTATTCCCCCTCTTGCCTCTTGCCTTTTGCCTATCCTAATATGTTACCTATACTCAACGGATTTAGTATCATATCTCAAATCAGCAACGCCTTGGCTCTCATAGTAGGTTGATTCATGAATCAACCCACAAAACACGACGTTTGGACAAATTTTCAGCTATGTATTTCGGAGAAATCGACTAAAAACGTTGCCAGATAAGGATTTGAGAGAATGAAACGACCCTAGGGAGCAGGGAGAAGCAGTTCGAGCATTTGTACTAAAATTTTCCATAGGCAGTTTAAATTCAGTACAGCTTAACTTTCCCCGATCTGCAAGCAGGAGGAGACAAAACTGGTTTATGCTAGAAAGAGTTACCTTAACGTAACTTTACAAAGTCATCGATCGCCCACATTTATGGATTGCATCATCAATCGTCGAGCGCGGTTTTCAGCCAGCCATCGCTATTATCTGCCAGAATGGGACGAAGCCGAAAATCAAAGACTTTTTGGTCTTGGTAGCCGTTTTCCCGGTCATGGTCACAATTACGAATTATACGTCTCCCTATACAAAGAACTCAATCTTTATGGCATGGTGGAAAATCTCTCCACCGTGAAACAGGTAATTAAACGAGAGATAACCAGTCAATTAGACTACTCCTATCTCAATCAAGTCTGGCCGGAATTTCAGCAAACCCTACCCACCACAGAAAATATCGCTAGAGTTATCTGGCAAAGATTAGCACCCTATTTACCATTGGTCAAAATTCAACTATTTGAACACCCCGAATTGTGGGCAGAATATCAAGGAAAAGATATGGAAGCAACTTTAACCGTCAAAACCCATTTTAGTGCCGCTCATCGTTTGGCTTTACCGCAATTAACCCTCGAACAAAACTCGGAAATCTACGGCAAATGCGCCAGGGTAAACGGTCATGGCCATAATTATCACCTAGAAGTATCCGTGGCGGGAGAAATCGATCCCCGCACCGGTATGATTGTGGATCTAGGGGATTTACAAAAAGCGATCGATGAATTGGTAGTAGAACCCTTCGATCATACTTTTTTAAATAAGGATATTCCCTACTTTGCCGAAGTGGTTCCCACCGCCGAAAATATTGCCCTACATATCGCTCAACTATTAGAGGAACCGATCCGCCAATTAGGGGCCCAATTAGATAAAGTTAAACTGATTGAAAGTCCCAATAATTCTGCGGAAATCCACTGTCGTGGTTCGGTTCAAGCTCCCCGACAACTTCTAGAAAAAACTCTGACAGCCGTTTAATTGCCTGTTGGTTAAGGTGATTAGGGTGAGCTACGCTCACCCTGATGGATTTAATTAGGGTTTGCTGAATAAATCTAAAAACCTTGTTGGATAACGCTTTTAGACTTTTTTTGCCTCAAAAAGTGCCGACCTTTTGAGTGATTGGGGGGAAAATTCCGGGACTTTTTTCCTGAAAATTAGGTAATTGACCACATGAAAATGAGTAAAACCCCACACCCCACACCCCACACCCCACACCCTGCCACCAGGAAAAACTTTTTCACCAGACCCTAATTAAACCCTAGTTAAACACTTCTCGCCATCCTCGCTTTCCTTTGCCTTGGCGCAAGGGAGAGGCTAAATCGACAATTTTCTCGAGCAGTTTCGGGGCAAATTTTTGGCACCAAAGAGCTAGATGACTTTGCCAACCGACGACAATTTCTGTTTTTTCCCTATTTAACCCAGTAATTAGGGTTTGGGCGACTTCTTCGGCGCTCATCGGTTTTAACCATCGAAATAACTGCAATTCTCGCACCATATCCGTATCGGTTAAAGAGGGTAAGAGGGTGACAACTTTGATGTTGTGTTCCCGTAATTCCGACCTGAGAGCTTGACTAAAACCCAAAATGGCAAATTTGGTGGCCGAGTAGGTAGAGAAGCTAGGAGCGGCAATTTTACCCATCATGCTGGAAACATTGACGATGGTTCCCTGTCCCCTAATTGCCATCCGGCGGGCAATTAAGCGAGTAACTGTGTACATGGCCATCAGATTTAAAGATATTTCTGCTTGCACTTGCGAAAATTGCGAGCGTAGAAAGGGGGTTTGATGGGCAATACCGGCACAGTTAACGAGGATATCAATGCCACGGCATTCTTGCCAAACGCGGATAATTGAAGGACTAACAAGGTCATTTTCGGTTAAATCTAGGGCTAAAGGTGTGGCAATGACCCCTAGAGACTCAATTTCTTTGGCTAGTTTGTCTAATCGCTCTTGATCTCTGGCAACAATCACAATTCTGCTTAAACCTTGTCGGGCTAATTCTAAGGCGATCGCACGTCCGATACCCCGGGATGCCCCCGTGACTAGGGCTGTTTTTCCCTGTAATTTCATGATCAAACTCCTGTTTTAAGCAACAGTACGGGAATTTATTGGTTTTGCTTCTGAAATCTTTGATTTGTGCATCTATGCCCTACATAAGTAGCGAAGCAATCGGGGGATAGATGGATAGGTTAGGGTGCATGGGATTTTTCCTCCTTCAAAGCGCACTCTTGAACCCACGGTAACAGTTGTCTTTACAAACAGCAATCTTTTTTAACACTTTTCTGGAAAATCACTCGATCGGATGAACGCTCAGGGTGATCCTCATACTAAATCCGTTAAGTATAGGTAACATATCAGGATAGTCAAAAGGCAAGAGGCAAGAGGCAAAAGGGGGAATAGATAATCAGTTTTTAATAACTGGATTTAGTATCAATCCGATGGAAGGGGAGAAGGGAGTAGGGAAGTGGGGAAGTGGGGAAGTGGGGAAGTGGGGAGAGGAGAGAGTAGGGAAGTGGGGAAGTGGGGAAGTGGGGAGAGGGGGGCAGCGGGAAAAAAATTGTGGAGCCACCCTATTGTTGATCTCAATTTAGGTGTTCAATGTCGGTAATAATCGGTAGAATCACCGTGATCTTTGTGCCTTTTCCCTCCTCACTTTCCAGGTAAATTTCTCCTTTGTGCGCTTCCACACAGCGTCCGACAATGGCTAATCCTAATCCTGTTCCTTGAATATTATCGACATTGCTACCGCGATAAAAAGGTTTAAATAAATGTTCTTGATCTTTGCTGGGAATACCAATTCCTTGATCGATAATTTTAAAGACTACCTGCTCGGATTCGACAATAATCTTAAATTCTACGGGGTTGCCTTGGGGTGAATATTTTATAGCATTTCCCAGTAAATTTGTCAAGATATGTTTAATTAAATTAATATCCCAAAGTCCTCTTTCTAAGCTCCCCTCAATTTGGAAAATAATTGCTGATTGTTTTTCTGGCTTAACAATAAAAGATTCTACCAATTTCTGACAATAATCGAGCAAATCCACCAGATCAAATTGACAGTATAATCTCCCAGAATCAGCCCTACCAATTAATAACACTTCTGTGAGCAATTGATCCATGTCTTTAATGGCCGATCGAATCATGCGAAAATAGCTAACTTGCTGATCTTTTGTCAACCGATCGCGACTTTCTTCTAATAATCCAGCCGAGAGTAAAATTTTATTTAAAGGATTGCGAAAATCGTGGGATAACATGGAAACAAATTCAGTTTTTAACTGATTTAATTCCTGAGCTTTTTCCAGTTGATTAGTGCGTTCAATCACGCTCATTTTTAAAGCTTCGTTCGATTCTCGTAAAGCTTCCTCCATCTGTTTTCGCTCGATCGCATAACATAGCGATCGAGTTAAAATTTCTAAACTTACTTCTCTTTTAATTAAATAATCCTGCGCTCCCTGACGCAGTGCTGCCAAAGCTAAATTATCATCATTAGTATTAGTTAAAACCACGATCGGCAATTTCGGAGCCGTAATCAAAAGGGGAGCTAAGGATTGCAAACCCTGACTATCTGGTAAAGTTAGATCTAATAAAATTACATCAAAATTTGTTTGTTGTAACAGGGAAATAGCCTCGGATAATCTTGACACATTAACCAGATGAAATTCTTTTTTTTCATTACCCTTAAGAATTTCCTTTAATAATCGAGCTTCGGCTAAATTATCCTCGATTAAAAGAACTTTTATATCCTGCGAGAGTCCCATTTTTTAATCAAGAGTTAAAGAGATTTGGGAAGTTAGGAAGTGGGGTGTGGGGTGTGGGGTGTAGGGCGTGGGGTGTAGGGTGTAGGGCGTGGGGTGTAGGGTGTGGGGAGAATAAAGCTGCCTCCTGCCTCCTGCCTCCTGCCTCCTGCCTCCTGCCTCCTGATAACTGATAACTGATAACTGATAACTGATCATGATTCACTCACTGGGTAAAGTAGCGGTTTCTAACCAAAAAGCCTCGATATTTTTGACAATTTTGAACAAATCGTTGAGATTGCGTGACTTGGTTATATAACAATTAACGTGCAGTTCATAGCTATAAAAAATATCCTCCTCGTTGCGAGAAGTGGTTAAAACCACCACAGGAATTCTTTTTAAACTGGGATCGTTTTTGATTTCCGCTAATACCTCCCGTCCGTCTTTTCTTGGTAAATTCAGATCGAGAAGAATCAGATTAGGACGAGGAGAATCGATATACTCCCCTTCTCGACGCAGATAATCCATAGCGTTGACACCATCCCTAACGATAACTAATTCGTGCGGGACGGTGCTAGTTTTTAATGCCTCTTGGATGAGGCGAATATCAGCTTTGCTGTCCTCCACTAATAAGATAATTTTGTGTGGCACGTCCTCGCCAGCGCTCACGCTCGTCACCTCCTAGGGGAATTGTAAAATAGAAAACCGCTCCTTTACCTAATTGGGATTCTACCCAAATTCGTCCGCGATGACACTCGATAATTTTCTTACAAATCGCTAAACCCATGCCTGTGCCAGGGTACTCGTCGCGGGTGTGTAGTCGTTGGAAAATCACGAAAATGCGTTCGGAAAATCGGGGATCGATACCGATTCCATTATCGGTGACAGAGAACAGCCATTCCTCCTCTTGACGTTGAGCAGCAATATGAATAGTGGGAGTCGCTTTTCCTCGGAATTTAATGGCATTACCGATGAGATTTTGGAACAATTGCATTAACTGGGTTTTATCTGCCATGACAATTGGCAAAGGATCGACGGTGATCATAGCTTGACTTTCTTGAATTCTCCCTTTCAGGTTAGCGAGAGCTTTTTCCAGTGCCAGATTAGCATCGATGGTATTAAACTCTACCGCCTGCATATCCACTTTTGAGTAAGCCAGCACATCATCTATTAATGTTTGCATCAAGCTGACACCTTCGACGGCAAAAGTAATAAATTCTTTAGCATCTTCGTCCAGTTCTTCGGTGTAGCGCATTTCTAGCAACTGCACATAGTTGGCGACTTGATTGAGGGGTTCCTGTAAATCGTGGGAAGCGACGTAGGCGAATTTTTTTAATTCGGCGTTTGATAGTTCCAAATCCCGCGCCAAACGGGCCAATTCATCGGCTTGTTTTAAGATGATATTGACGATCGCTTTTCGTAATTCTAGTGCGGCGTTAATTTCTACCGCTTTCCAGGGTAAAGATTTGAGGCGAACGGTTTCTTTCCAGAGGGAGAAAGATTTACGCGGACAGAGACGAATATTACCATCTATGGCAGTCGTTTCGATCGCTTTACCCGGATCACCACCCCAGTTCACGGTTTGAATTACTTCCGGACGAAACCAGAGGAGATAATTACGTTTAGAAATGGGAATTGCTAGTAAACCACTGGCAATGTCTTTAAACTTACCCGCATCGGCATAAATTCGCGGTAAGGAATTGGTATAGTAAACATCTTCATGGACGTTTTTTTCTAGCCAAGTAATCAGATAGTTTAGTTCTTCTTCGCTCGGTGTTACTCCAATTAAGGTATAGTTACCACCTAAGCAAATAGCGGCTCCCGTGGCTTTAGTTAGATCGAGCAGATTCGGTTTATGGGCAATTAATCCATCAATAAAGTTATTAGCTTCCGCCATATAATCGATTAATTGCGATTGCACAAAGCTTAATTTTACTCGATAGTCATAATCCTCGGTTTCTTCCCGTGCCGATATTTCCGAAAAAATCACTCTTCCTAAGAACTCACAAGCTTTACGCAGTTCGTAGGGTACATATTTAGGGGTGCGGTGATGACAGGCAATAATCCCCCAGAGACGTTTATTTTCAATCAGAGAAATGGTTAGAGATGCTCCCACTCCCATGTTATGCAGATATTCTAAATGACAGGAAGAAGCACTTCTAAGACTGGACAGGGTTAAATTTAAGGGTTGTTGGGTTTCGGGGTGAAGACTAGGCACTAGATCGACGGGTTCAGAGGTAGCATCGGGAATCTGTCGAATCCAATTAGCACTTAATAAATTTCGTGCCGGGAGAGGGATATCGGAAGCGGGATAACGTAAACCGAGATAGGGTTCTAGTTGCTCTATTTTGTCTTCTGCTATCACATCACCGTTATCTTCTTCGTCGAATTTGTATAACATAACTCGATCAAATCCTGTCATTTTTCTGACTTCTTTAACGATGATATTACAGAAATCTTTCAGGCTACGGGTTGCTTCAAGTTTATCGATCGAAGTTTTGGCTAGGTGATAGAATCTCAGGAAAGGAATGTTTTCATAGGAAATAGCTGGTTCTAACTCTAAAATCAGCATTTGTTCGGCGTTGCGGTGGAAAATAGCATCAAAGACGGCAAAATCATCCCCTTTAACCCGCGCCCAAATTTTGGAGGGATTGATAGCATCAAAATCCTTATTTTCTATGGCTGATTTCAGAGGATCGATCTGAAAGGGATCGAAGATTTCCTCTAGGGTTTTACCGATAATTTCCCCCGGAGAAATACCCAATAAACTGCGGCTATTACTGCTAGTTTGGCTGACTTTTAGCTCCGGTTCGCTGAGAACTAAAAGCACCCCGTGCGATTGAATTCGGTTATAGAGATGGATCGGTTCCCGTTCGATCGAAGTTGGGTTAATTGTCTCGGTTAGAACTTCCATGTGTATTGCCCCCAGAGGATTTTTGCCAAGTTGAAAACTCTTTGTTTATTAAAACTATTTCTTCTCACTTTCAGGGGGCGATCGAGAATAAATTTACTTCTCTTAATACTAGGCCATCAAAAGTAATAAAACTTTAATTAATCAGTTATCTATCGATCGAGCAGTTCTGTTCAGTTCCCTTTATTATAATCAGTTTTTCTCTGAGAATCTATGGTAATTTGTTAAGAATTAAGAGTTAATGTTACAAAGGAAGGATAATTCTTAATAAAAATATACAGTAGTTAAGGGGTTTCAGACCCAAAAATTTCCAGGAACGCACCCTAGAAAAGTAGGCGATATCGTACTGTAATTATACAATTGATAAGCAAGAACAAATTCAAGAGATAAATTAGTAAACTTGATCGTGTTTTCCAATATCAACTATAACAATTAAAGTTTCTCCTGAATCAGTATCTTGACGAAAAGTAAAAATAATACCGCAATCGTAACTAACAGAACATGACCAATAAGCTTCTAATTTACCTGTCAGCTTATGAGATTTTAAAGAAGGGGTAAAGGGATTATCTTCTAACAAATGTAGAACCTCTGATACCTTGCTTTGTAGTTGAGGATTTTTGCTGATTAAGCGTTGAAAAGCTCTTTTAAAGCTTTTGTCAGCAACTAATTTCATTCTTCATCCTCTAACAAATAAGCCATTATCTCTTCAGCACTGCCTTTTTTTGCTGTTCCCATTGCTAAAGATTTTAAGGTTTCTTCGCCATTTTTAGCCATCTCCTCCCGGCGTTTCTCAATGCGTCTTTTACGAATTAGCTCAAACAAATAATCTTGGTCTTCAATGGATAGACTCTCTACCGATTCGATCAGATCTTGAAAAAATGCGATACTCATTGCAGTTTCCTCCTGTTAGTTAACTTTTTTTTCCTGATATGTTATCACAATATAGTCAGGTAGGGTGCGTTAGGCAATCCCTTGTTTTTAGGGAAAAAATCAAGAGCTAAATATTGCCGTAACGCACCACAAAAAAAAGTTTTTGGCTACTTTTATAAGCCGCTATAACGGAGGAGAGGTTCGGTACTAGGTTCGCGACCGCGGAAAGCTTTAAAAACATTCATAGGATGGGAACTTCCCCCCATAGCTAAAACAGTATCACGAAAACGACGACCGATCGCTTTCACTGCTTCTTCGTTATCTAATCCCACTTCCTCGAAAGCGGCAAAAGCATCGGCACTGAGGACTTCTGCCCATTTATAACTATAGTAACCCGCCGCATAACCGCCGGCGAAAATATGTCCAAAAGAACACAAGAAAGCATCTTCCGGCAGGGGAGGAATGATCGTCGTCGTCGCCGCTAAACGCTGTCTGACTTGTTTAGGAGTTTCGCTGCCATTGGGTTGATAACGATGGTGTAATTCCAAATCTACTAAAGACAAATGTAACTGACGCAGCATAGCCGAACCGCTCATATAATTCTTAGCTAGAAGCAGTTTTTGGTAGTAATGTTCGGGGAGAGTTTCACCCGTTTCGTAGTGTTTGGCCATACTCATTAAAGTAGGGCGATCATAACACCAATTTTCCATAAATTGACTGGGCAATTCCACTGCGTCCCACTCAACGTTATTAATACCCGCCGCGCCGGAATAGTCCACAGTGGTTAACATATGCTGTAAACCGTGGCCAAATTCGTGAAATAGGGTAGTTACCTCCTCAAAGGTCATTAAACTGGGGTTTCCGTCCACTGGAGGCGTTTGATTGCAGATTAAATAAGCCACAGGTAAACGCACCTCGGTGCCGGTTTTGGCCCGACCGATACAGACATCCATCCAAGCGCCGCCGCGTTTTTCGGCGGGACGACTGTAGGCATCGAGGTAGAAATAGGCGATTTTTTCGCCATTTTCGTCGTTAATCTGGAAATAACGCACATCGGGATGCCAGATAGGTGCTTGACCGTCGGCAGCGATAATTTCTACCCCAAAAATCCGTTTAGCGAGGCTAAATATGCCTTCTAAAACCCGTGGTAGGGGGAAATAGGGGCGTAATTCCTCGGCACTAAAGTTAAACTTGGCCTGACGCTGTTTTTCTGACCAATAGGCTATATCCCAATGCTTGAGATCGTCGGTTCCCGCAAAAGTTTTTAAGGCCTCTAAATCCTGTTTTGCCGCTTCATAGCTGACTTGGCGCAAATTGTCAAGCAATTTCTCGATTTCATCCACAGAATTGGCCATTTTCCTGGCAAGACTGACCTCGGCGTAGGTACTATAACCTAGTAGATGGGCCTGTTCCTGACGCAGTTGCAAAATGCGATCGATTAAGGGATTATTATCCAATTCTCCCAGATCAGCCCGACTAACGTAGGCTTTATAGAGTTTTTCGCGCAATTCCCGATTATCGCTGTACTTCATAAAGGGGAAATAACTGGGAAAATCGAGGGTAATCACCCAGGGGCCAGTTTCGGTGCTGGCGTTAGTTTCTCCTTGGCCCCGGGTGGTTTGGGCGGCTAAACTGAGGAGACTAGGGGGCAAACCGGCGATATCTTCTGGGGTTGTTAGTTTCAGTTGAAAAGCTTTGGTGGCATCGAGGATGTTATTAGAAAATTTCGTGGTGATTTCGGCTAATTCCAGTTGAATCGCGTTAAATCTGTCTTTTTTCTCCCCTACTAATCCCACCCCGGCCAATTGAGCATCCCGCAGGGAAGCTTCGACAATGCGCTGTTGTGTCTCGTCTAATTGCCCCCAGCTTTCTCCTTGGCGCAGGGACAAAAATGCCTCATAAATGGGTTTACTTTGGCTTAAACGGCTAATAAACTCGACTACCTGCGGTTGTACAGTTTCGTAGGCTTGACGCAATTCTGGGCTATTTTTTACCCCCATCAGATGACCGATAATCCCCCAACTCCAGCTTAAACGTTCTTCGATCCAAGTGAGGGGTTTGACTAATTTTTCCCAGGTGGGGGCAATCTGCGCTTCTAGATCGGTTAATTCTCCGGCCAGTTCCTGCAAAAGTTGCGTCATGCCAGGGACAATCAGGCCGGGTTGGATTTGGTCAAAAGCCGGTAATCCTTGACCGGCAAGCAGCGGGTTACTGGTATTCGTCATAATTTTTGGTCTGCAAGGGTGAGTAATCTGTATCTTTTACTACCCTAACCTAAATCCCCTACCATCTATCCGGGCGATCGAGCGCTGGAGCTTTTTCAGTGGGGTGTGGGGAAATTGAACTAAAATCCCAAAACCCCAAAACCCTAAAACCCCGGTAATGATTCGGTAGTAGTGCTGTAGCCCTCTTGCTTACCCGGTATGAATTGTGTAAAATATTTATTAATAAAAATAATTGGAACCTGATCAGTCTTTAAACCTCTAGCTTGAGCATGACTTTTCTGGTAAATATCTTTTTCTGGCTCCTGTCTGGCTTACTCAAATATCATACTAAATCCTGTTATTAGAAACTGATTATTTATTCCCCCTTTTGCCTCTTGCCTCTTGCCTTTTGCCTATTGCCTTTTGCCTTTTGCCTTTTGCCTTTTGCCTCTCCTCATAAGTAGCCTATGCTCAACGGATTTAGTATCAGAAACCCTATCGGGTATTGGCGATCGCGTCTAGAGCCAGATTCAGTTTCAGCACGTTAACCCCCGGTTCGCCGAAGATGCCGAGAAAGCGATTATCGGTGTTTTTGATAATCAGGATCTCTACCTGATTCGTCGGTAATCCCCGCACCTGCGCCACCCGCTCGATCTGCGCTCTGGCGGCCTCCGGGGTGATATGGGGATCAAGACCAGAACCGGAGGTGTACACCAGAGCTGCGGTGGGTTTAATTGCCGCTTTCTCTAATCGGGGAATCTCCCCCTGTATAGCTTTTGCCGGATCGGGATCGGGTTTTCCTTTAATGCGATCGATTAATGCGGGGTTACTGGGAGCTAGGTTACTCGCTCCCGAAATTCCGGTTTGCAAGATCTTGTTAGGATCGTTTTTCGGATCGGCCGTACTGTAGTTGGTGGTACTCGGACGACTATTAAAATAGCGATCGCTGGTGAAAGGTTGCCCAATTAGAGCCGAACCCACCACTTGACCTTGATTATTGGTGATCAAACTCCCGTTCGCTTGCCAGGGAAAAAGAATTTGACCGACGGCGATCATCGAGAAAGGATAGATCAGGGCGGTAATTACCCAGAGAACTAGGGTAGAACGGATGGCTCTACCGGCCTCGCGTGCAAAACTCATGATTAAAACCTCTCCGGTACAAAGATGACGAGGAACAGATAGATAAATAAAGCAAAGGCGACTAATCCTAAAAGGGTTAATGCGAAGGCTTGCCCCCTATTTATAGCACTTCCCGTAGAAGCTTGAACGATGGAGGAGAAAAGAATTGTTAGACAAAAATTTAAGAAAATATACCAGAAAAATCGGTTTTTTCTAAGGGATGCTTTCATAAGAATTAGAGTTTTTTGGAGATTTGTTTTTGCCAGTCAATCAAGAAAATAGCTGTAGTTGTCGATAGGTTGTCTTTTTCCCCTTTTTCAATTCATAGTTAAGAATACATTGGCCTACATATCTAGCCAAATTAATAGGAACAGCATTGCCAATCATTTGTTCTAGATTAGATTTTGTTCCTGTAAAAATAAAGTCTTTAGGAAAAGTTTGAATATAGCTTCGCTCCCTCGTTGTTAGCGGTCTTAATTTTTCCTTAAGATGACAAGCATCCCCGGGATGTTGTCGATAGGTTTTGGGAACTGGTCGATTTACTCCTCGAATAGTAGGGCTAGGTTCATAAATACTGAATATCGCCCTTCTTTGATAGCTTCTAGGATGTCTATAATAGTATTCTATATCTAATTCTTTGCCCATATAGTCAAATACAGTCAGAGGTTGACTTGATAGATTTTCATTGATCTCATCGATTAAAAAATTATCTTCTTCGTTCATTTTACCGATCAGAAAATATCTTTTTCTAGTTTGAGGAACTCCGCAGTAACAAGAATTAATAACTTTTCCAGTTAAACCATAACCATGACTTTTAAAAATTTGTTTTGCTTGAATGAGTATTTTACTTTTCTCAATTCTATCCACATTTTCCATAACAAACCATTGGGGACTTACTCTAGTTACAATTTCAGCGAATGTGAGCGTTAGATTCGCTCGTCCTAAACCCTCGTCTCTCTTACCCGCACTGGAAAAGTCTTGACAAGGAGGGCTGCCGACAATAATCTCAGGATTATATTGAGCAAATATTTCTTGATTAGATTCTCTAGATAAATCGACATTAAATATCGGATGACTAAAGTTATTTCTATAGACATCTATAGCAGGTATCCAATTATCAAATGCAGCCACAATAGTAAACCCCGCTTTCTGAAAACCTAAAGATAAACCACCACAACCAGCAAATAAATCGATTGTGATCATTTTGCTCCCTCCTCTAAATTGACTCGCGAAAGCGTAAAATAAATTATCTGAATCGGGAGCTAGACCGTATAACTCTTTTGTACTTAACTCCGCAGGTTGAATTTTTAAATTTTCATCAAGTTTCAGATATACATTTTTCAGTCCTTTCCCATCCAAGTAAGCGCACAAAGAAGCTGGAAATGAGGAATTAAATTGATTTTTACCCCATGTTTCTTTTTGGGTAAAATCCCGATTCGAGTGCTTCAATCCGAATAAACTAGGCTTAAATATTGCCGATTTTCCCATTACCTCAACCCGATCGCTGAAATTATCTCATCAATAATCTTAATAGCAATAAACGGCGCGATCACGCCTCCCACCCCGTAGATGAGGATATTGCGCCGCAATAGTTGGTCAGCAGTGAGCGGGCGAAATTGAACGCCTTTAAGTGCTAGGGGAATCAAAACGGGGATAATCAGGGCATTGTAGATCAGGGCCGAGACGATCGCCGATTGAGCGCTTTTCAAACCCATGATATTTAAAGCACCGATCCCCGCGGCGGCGAAAATCGTCGGGATAATGGCGAAATACTTGGCGATATCGTTGGCTACCGAAAACGTGGTCAGGGCGCCGCGGGTAATGAGTAACTGTTTGCCGATGGTCACTAAATCGATCAGCTTGGTCGGGTCGGAATCGAGATCCACCATATTAGCCGCCTCCTTTGCCGCTTGGGTTCCAGAGTTCATCGCCACACCGACATTAGCCTGGGCCAGTGCCGGTGCGTCGTTAGTGCCGTCCCCCGTCATGGCAACTAACTTGCCCTTGGCTTGCTCGCGACGGATCACCTCGATCTTATCTTCCGGGGTGGCCTCGGCGATAAAATCATCCACCCCCGCCTCCGCCGCGATCACCGCCGCCGTGATCTGGTTGTCGCCGGTGAGCATGATCGTTCTGACACCCATGCGCCGTAATTGGTCAAAACGCTCTTTTAATCCAGGTTTCACCATGTCTTTGAGATAAATAACCCCGTAGATATCGTTACCCCGACAGACGGCCAGGGGAGTCCCCCCCAAACGGGAAACCCTTTCCTGTGCCTGATCGAGGCTGGCGGGAACAGAACCACCGCGGGAACGGACGAAACCTTTAATCGCTTCTACGGCCCCCTTGCGGTATTCCTCGCCGTCCCTATCGGTGCCGCTCATGCGGGTACGAGCCGAGAATGGGATTCCCTCGCCGGGTTGGCCATCGATGGGGAGGTTCGCGCCCAAATTCCGGGCTAAGGCAACGATCGAGCGTCCTTCCGGGGTTTCGTCGAAAAGGCTGGCCGCTAGACAGATGCGGGCTAATTCCTCGAGGTTATGACCGTTCACGGGGATAAATTCGTCAGCCAGTCGGTTTCCGAGAGTGATCGTTCCCGTTTTGTCGAGAAGGAGGGTATTGACGTCGCCGCAGGCTTCCACCGCACGCCCGGAGGTGGCAATGACGTTAAACTGAGCCACACGATCCATCCCGGCGATACCGATCGCGCTCAGTAAACCGCCGATCGTCGTGGGAATGAGGGCGACGAGGAGGGAGATCAAGATGGCGATACTGGAACCGGCCCGAAAGGTATCCGCGACCGCCGGCCCGAGGCTCGTTTCCAGGAAACTGGCGATATAGTTCCCGATCGAGGGAATCGTGGCCACGACAATTAAAAAGACTTGGGTTAACACGGCCAGAAGTACCGTCAGCGCGATCTCGTTGGGGGTTTTCGTGCGCTCGGCCCCTTCCACAAGGGAGATCATGCGATCGATAAAACCCTGGCCAGGATCTTGAGTGATCCGTACCGTCAACTCGTCCGAGAGAAGCCGCGTACCACCGGTGACGGAACTGGCGATGTCGGTGCCGGGTTGTTTGAGGACGGGGGCCGATTCTCCGGTGATCGCCGATTCATCCACCGAACCGATTCCCTCGATCACTTCCCCGTCGGCGGGAATCACGTCCCCGGCCACCAGTTTTACCCGATCGCCCCGACGCAAGGCCGTGGAACTGACCGACTCGATCGAGCCGTCGGCAAGGATTTTCCTGGCGATCGTGTCGCTGCGGGTGGAGCGCAGGGCATCGGCCTGGGCTTTTCCCCGTCCCTCGGCGATCGCCTCGGCGAAGTTGGCAAACAGCACCGTCAAGAAGAGGATCAGGGTGATGATGCCGTTAAGTAGCCGTTGTTGTCCCCTCTCCCCGGCGATCGTGCCGAATAGATGCGGGTCGATCGTCACCAGGGCTGTGACGATTGTTCCCAACCAGACCACGAATAGGACAGGGTTACGCACGGCGATGCGCGGGTCGAGTTTGAGGAAGGACTGCCGGATCGCGCTTTGATAGAGACCTGTCCGGTTGACCTTGGGGGTGTGGCGGCGGTCGTCCCGGCGACCTCTCGGCACTCGCAACGGGCGGGGGGACTTAGAATTTCCTCTGTTCGTTCTCATAAATTATCTAGGGCTGGTTGAATAAATCTAAAAACCTTGTTGGGTAAGACTTTTAGACCTTTTGTCAATCAAAAAGTACTGGATATGGGAGTGATCGGGGGGAAATTTAGGCACTTTTTCCCTGAAAATTAGGTAATTGGCCACCTCAAAACTGGTAAAACCCCACACCCCACACCCCAC
>NZ_JADBUN010000144.1:0-9548 GCF_020245625.1 Microcystis sp. M049S2
CTGCATTATTCATGAAGACTTTGGAAAATCCTCGAAAGCCTTGGCAAGAAGTTCATCTAGCGATCTGGCTGAAAAACAGTCTGTTTTTTGAGATGTCCTCACAATCAGGTTTTTGCCAGTTGGTGAATAATGCAGGCTAAGCTGCATTGCATTTAAACTGCAGCCATGAAAGGGAGGCTGATTTCTTGGGAAGCAGCAATAATCAACGTGCCAGCGACCGACCTGTGCTGATTGCGATCGCTAACATCGTCAGGGATTTAATTTTAGATAGTTTAGGGATCGATCGCTATTGTGGCCAAAGTTAGACAGTTTTTCTCTGCTACTGGATTAAATTGCCAAGGAATGATCGACCATTGCTTGCCGACGTAAACAATTCCAGTAGGATGCATAGAGATCCGTCTGTTGACCGCGCAGAGAAGCGATCGCCGGTGCGGCAGGAAAAGGCCAGAGACGATCAAAAACCACTTCTCGATGAGCCAGACGAAACTGTAGCAAATAAACGGAAGCAGGAGCCTGTAAATTATCCAGTAATTGCGCTGCCAGCCGATATAAAGACTTAAGACTCTCTCTTTCTAGACTAATCGGCTGACTGTAGGCATTAGGGATCATACCCTCCCCGATTACTTCACCGTATTCTAAACCCTTAGATGTCACCGTGATCGGCAACCAAAGATCCCCAAAAGAAGAATCTCCCTGACTGGTTTTATAGTGCAGGGTATGGGCAACCCAAGCGCGTCTTTCCTCGATATCTCGACAAGCTTGATAAACTTTTTTACCCGGAAAATTCACCCAATTGGGCAATTGAATTGTTAAGGGACACCAGATTAAATTATTTTGGCTGGTTTTACCCGACTCCATTTTTGACCACAAAGAAGCCGTCCCCGTTACCTCCACCGCCAAGGATTTAGGAACCGCATTTTTTAAGGCAATCACCATCTTTTCGGTAACGGGCGATAGCCGAGACATCTGACCACTGGCTTGAGCTTCGGCATTAACGAGAATGATAACTTTGTCCATTTCTTCTTGTGGGTTGGGTGAACTTGAACGATCAGCGGTGAGGTTGGTTAAGAATGCGAACTGACTGGGGTTCAATGCTTCTGTAGTCGCCATGGCAAAAGCTATTTCTCTGGATTTTAGCGAATTATACAAGAGCGCAACTATTTTTTACGGATTTTTTCAACAACAACCATCTTCAAGGCGGGATTTTTCTGCTCCCCCTCATAGAATACCTTAAGTAATCAGTGATCACTGATCACCGAATAACTGGTAACTGAATAACTGGTAACTAATCACTGAAATTACTCGTCTTCGGCAAAAATAAAGCGAGTTAGTTCACTAGGATCGGGTTCGGGGCTAGATTCGGCAAATTTAACCGCTGCCTCGATTTCAGCTTGAATTTTCTCCTCGATTTCTTTTAATTCTTCTCTCGTGGCCAGATCTCGCTCGTAGAGGTAGGCGGCAAAGCGAGTGATCGGATCTCTTTCGCCCCAGAATTGTTTCTCGTCAGCACTGCGTAACTCGTCGGGATCTGCCAGAGAGTGACCCCGGAAACGATAGGTTAAGGCCTCAATCAAAGTCGGTCCCTCACCGGCGCGGGCGCGGGCTACAGCCTCTCTGGCGGCGGCATGAACGGCGACCACATCCATACCGTCCACTTCCACACCGACCATACTAAAAACACTGGCTTTTTTATAGATTTCCGGTTGAGAAGTGGCTCGATCGTGGGCCATCCCGATCGCCCACTTATTATTTTCCACCACATAGATAATCGGCAACTTCCAGAGGGCGGCCATATTCAGACACTCAAAAAACTGGCCATTATTGCTCGCCCCATCCCCAAAAAAACAAACCGTTACCTGATCGGCACTGGCATCACCCATGGCTTCGCGACGGTATTTACTCTGAAAAGCCGCTCCGGTAGCGACGGGAATCCCCTCGGCCACAAAAGCGTAACCCCCTAAAAGCTTATGTTCGGCGGAAAACATATGCATGGAGCCGCCCCGTCCTTTACTACAACCAGTAGCTTTGCCGAATAACTCCGCCATTACCTCCTTAGCGGGAACTCCGGCACTGAGGGCGTGGACGTGATCGCGATAGGTGCTAGAAACGTAATCTTCTCCCTGACGCAAGGCTTTAACAATACCGCTAGATATCGCTTCCTGACCGTTGTAGAGATGGACAAAACCGAACATTTTGCCCCGATAATACATTTCGGCGCATTTATCTTCAAACATCCGCCCCAAAACCATATCCTCGTATAGGCGAAGACCTTCAGCTTTGGTAATAATGATGGAAGCAGGATTAAAGGTTGGTAAAGTACGTTCGGAAATCATAGGGTCTGTAGTATCATTTAGACAACAAAAAGGCAGGGGGAGAGGAAGCGGTAGATTTTTCGAGAATTCTGGCAGTGAATTTTTTGGTCTTAAACCAAGAGGTTCTTGGTATTTTCTCTCTCAAATCTAATCTTAGTCAGTCAGAGATTGGCTAGGATAAGATGGTATCTTGTTATTTTACTCGCTCCGCTCTCACTTACATCATTTAATTCACTAAGGACTCTCCAGAGTTGAGGTACAGCTAACCGTGCGAATTCCTCTCGACTACTACAGGATATTGGGAATCCCTTTTCAGGTGAGTGCCGAGCAAATTGATTTGGCCCACGCCGATCGGGGACGGCAATTGCCACGTCAAGAATACAGTCAAACAGCGATCATCGCCCGTCAGCACTTGTTAGATGAAGCTTACCAAGTGTTAAGTGAGCCAGATCGCCGTCGTGATTACGATGCCCAATTTTTCGACCCCAATCCCCTGCTTCTCAACCCAGAAAGCAGCGCCGAAAACCTCGATTCTCAGGGTGGGGAGGTGGCCGCTGCTTCCTCAGAATATGCCACTCCCCAGATTACCATTGCCCCCGCCGATCTGGTGGGAGCTTTGCTCATCCTGCAAGAGTTGGGAGAATACGAGTTAGTGATTCGTTTGGCCGAAACTTATCTGGATTTGGAGCCAACTACTCGCCCAGACATGATCTTAACCTTGGCTTTGGCCTACGGGGAATTAAGTCGGGAATATTGGCAGGATAAAAATTATGAACAGGCGGCCAGCACCGCAACCAAAGCCCTGACTTGGTTGGAACAAGAACAAATGTTCCCGCAAGTGGCCAGCGAGATTCGCCATGATTGCGATCGCCTGCGTCCCTACCGGATACTGGAATTGTTATCCCAAGAAAAAAAACCTAGTCTTGCCCGTCAGCGCGGCTTAAATCTCTTGGAAGAGATGTTAGAAGCTCGCGGGGGCATTGATGGCCAAGGCGATGATCGCTCTGGGTTGGGGGTGGATAATTTTTTACGCTTTATTCAACAGTTACGGGTTTATTTAACTCAGGCCGAACAGGAGAAAATCTGGGTAAAAGAGGCACAACGCCCCTCGGCGGTGGGTAATTATCTGCTGGTCTATGCCTTGATTGCCCGCGGTTTCGCCCAAAAACAACCCGCCGCTATTGTCGCAGCCAGCGATCGCCTGCAGCAATTACAAAAACATCAGGATGTCTCCATCGAGCGATCGATCTGCGCCCTGCTGCTCGGTCAAACCGAACAAGCAAGCACAATTTTAGAAACAAGTCAAGAGCAAGAAATATTAAATTATATTAAGGAACAATCTGGGCAATCTCCCGATCTCTTACCTGGGTTATGTCGTTACGGTGAGCGTTGGTTACAAACAGAAGTTTTCTGTCATTTTAGGGATTTAGTCGATCAGAAAGCCTCACTCAAAGAGTATTTTGCCGAGGAAGAGGTACAAAATTATTTAGAAGAATTGTCAGGTTTTCCTGACGAAAAAGTTCCCGTGTCGGTTCAGGAAAAGGTTGGCGAACCTTTAGAATCGGAAGTAACTGTTCTCAAAACCCACACCCCCCCCACCCATTTAAACCCAGTGCCAGGAGCGACACCGATGAGGGAATCTGCTTATTCTTCCCACTCTCGTACCCAAAAACCGTCTTTAGCTAGAGTTAACGGTGAGCGGACAAGCGCTGCTGTACCTGCTCTGAGAGCCACCCCTCAGCAGGAAACTTTCACCCCCTATACTCAGGGCAATGTGGTGGTGAAGGCAGCTGATCGTCAACCGGCACTTAATCCTCCCCGTCGTCGTCCTAGTCGCTCCCGTCCTCCAGCAGCGGGTAACTCCCAGCAAGCGGCCCCAGAAACGGTAAAAACCTCCGCAGTCACACCGAAACGGAGACGACCGGCCCGCAGAAAACTACGACTCGATCGAGTGGCAATATTGGGGGTAGGATTAGTGGGAACGCTTGCGGTTTTGTCCTTGGGGGTAAAGGCAATTGTCGATAGTCAATCTCCTTTGGCAGCCTTGCAAGGAGAACAGTTACCGATTTCTTTAAATACTCCCATACTAGAAATTCCTTCGGCTAACGCCGAGGTGATGGAAAGGACTCCCTTAGACAAGGAAACGGCCAAGGAGACGATTCAAGCTTGGTTAGGGGCAAAATCGGCCGCTTTTGGCAGTGAACACCAAAAAGAGCCATTGAAAGAGGTTTTAACGGGTTCAGCTTTGGAAATTTGGCAAAAACGGGCGGCGGCTTTACAGGGAAATAACTATTGGCGCTACGATCATCAGGTGGATGTGCGATCGGTCACTAATAATGCCAAAAATCCTAATTTAGCGACAGTAGAAGCGATAGTGAACGAAAAGGCCATGTATTTCCATAATGGCAAGGAAATTGTCGAGCGTTCCTATAATGAGTCCTTGAAGGTGCGCTATGATTTGGTACGGCAAGGAGATAAATGGTTGATCGAAAAAACCCAAGTCTTACCCTGATTTTTCCCGATTAAATCCCCAAAAAACTAGGTTTTAAGCTGCCCGCACCTTCAATTAAGACTGCATGGCAGCTTTTTCAGTGGCAAGTGGCAAGTGGCAAGTGGGGGAGCAGGGGAGCAGGGAGAAAAAAACTGATAACTGATAACTGAAGACCGACTGCCCCAAAAGACCAACTTTGTATCTCACCATTAAGATAACTTCTATATCTTTAGACTGATAAATACTCGATTTGCTTAATATTTTTTAACATAAAATACGCCCTTTGATTGCTGTAATTGGTTCCATAGAAGTCAAGCTAATGAGTTATAATCGTAGGTAGGAACCCATAGTTCTTAGAGGAAAAGAGCTGGGCAATCTCAATGTTTTGCCCACCCACAAGACCATGATTTTGATGTTTTAAAAATCTCGTATAAGTCTTTAAGAACTTTCAAAATCAGCATTCACACAGGAGGGATATTATGACAGGTAAGAGTAAACGCGGTTTTGCCTCTATGGATCAAGCTAAACAAAAGGAAATCGCTAGTAAAGGTGGTAAAGCTGCTCATCAAAAAGGCACAGCCCACGAATTTACCTCCGAAGAAGCTCGCGAAGCGGGACGAAAGGGTGGTGAAGCGGTTAGCCGAGATCGCGCCCACATGGCAGCTATTGGACGGGAAGGAGGCAAGAATTCCCACAAAGGCAGTCGCAAAAACTTAAACTCCGGCGAAAATTCCCCAGTCAACGAGTCTATAGGCGAAAATTCCTCAGATTTCAGCAACTCGGAGGCAAATAGTTGACTTTTCTTGACTTTTTCTCAGACTGAAAGGGTGTTAGGGTTTTGGGGTGTTAGGGTGTTAGGGTGTTGGGGTTTTAGGGTTTTAGGGTTTTAGTTGAATTACCCCATTTCCCTATTTCCCTATTTCCCTATTCCCATTTCCCTATTCCCAATAAATACTTTAAGGTTCGATACTGACAATCCAAGTACCGACGTAGAGACGGACGGGAATATTGCCAGAGGCAGTCACATCACAGGTAAAGTAATAAGTGCCTAATTCGGGATTTCTGACATTAGACATGACGATTTCAACTTTGCTGGTGGGATCGATCGCTTGTTCGGGGACAATTTGAATAACGCGACTATCCTTATCCCAAACCACTTCCTTTAAAGGTAAAGATTTGCCGTTGATGCGTACCTCGATTTTATTGGTGTCAAACTGGCCGTTAAAATAATCAGGATAGGAAATAAAAAAAGCTGAAGCCCCTTGGGAGAGTTTTTTCGGCGGAATGTAGAATTTATAACGATCCATTTGCTTGGGACGACCGCCAAATTGCAAAAAATAATCTAATATATCCTTGCGATCGACTCCACTAAAAATTGTTAAGCCGGGGTTGCCATTGGCTAAAGTTATTTTTGGTAAAATAATTCCCGCACCCACCCCTAAGGATAGAGCAATCAAAGCGGGTGTCCTAGCATATTTAATTATTTTTGTCAAGAGTTTTAACATAAATTTTAACCCAAGGTGAGGGGGACGGTGATAGCCGCAAGGGGCCGAATACAGTTCAACTCTAACAAAACTCGATCGTTTCTTACCTAGACCTTTGCCAGTCCGATAAGTGTCTTGGTTAACGCTTCATCGCTCGTGCCATATCCCGTTGATCCTGACGACGTTTCAAATCTTCGCGTTTATCGTGTAATTTCTTGCCTCTACCGAGGCCAATGCTGATTTTTACCCAACTACCTTTAAAATACATCTTCAAAGGCACAAGAGTTAAGCCTTTCTGTTCCACTTGACCGATGAGTTTGCTGATTTCCTTTTTGTGCATCAACAATTTTCTCGTCCGGCGCGGATCGTGATTAAAATATTCGCTACTCTGTTCGTAGGCGGAAATATGAACATTAATTAACACCGCTTCACCATTGCGGACTAAAACGTAACCATCCCGCAGGTTTACCTTACCAGCGCGCACAGATTTAACCTCGGTCCCCAGCAACTGCACCCCCGCTTCAAAAGTCTCTAAAATCTCGTAGAGATGGCGTGCTTGCCGGTTATCACTGATAATTTTGATTTTGTCGTCTTGATTGGCCATATAGTCAAGTGAAAAGTGAAAAAGCTTTTGGGTGTTGGGGTTTTAGGGTTTTGGGGGTCAGGGTTTTAGGGTGTTAGGGTTTTAGGGTGTTGGGGTGGTCACTGCCTGTGCGACCTTCGGCGACGCTCAGTCGAGCCGTTGCGGGGGGTGTTGGGGTTTTAGTTGAAATTCCCCATTCCCCCATTCCCCCATTTCCCCATTCCCCCATTTCCCCATCTTACTCGCTCTTTTGCTCTCTCTGGACTGACTGCTTGCCGCTCTTTGGTGATCACCGGCCTTGTCAGGGGGAACGAGAAGGGAGAAAATGAGAGCAGTGTTAAATTTTTATGAAGTTTGGTTCTGTGGACAAAATTCGTACTGTTTCCGATAGTAAGCGTGATTTTTATACTCGCCACACCCGCCCCATCAATTCGGTGTATCGGCGCGTGGTTGAGGAATTATTAGTTGAGATGCACCTGCTCTCCGTTAATGTAGATTTCCATTATGATCCAATTTATGCCCTTGGTGTGGTTACTTCTTTCGAGAAGTTCATGGAAGGCTATCGTCCGGGGGAGGATAAACCGAATATTTTTAATGCTTTGTGCCAAGCGGTTAACGGTAATCCCGAAGTCTATCGTCGTGATGCCGAAAATCTGATCGCTATTGCCAAAGAAACTAATATTGATTCCTTGCTTTCCCAACTGCAAAACCCTGCCCTAGGTGGTAACAATCAGTTGTCTGATAGTTTAGTTTCGGTGATCAACGCGCCTAAGTTTAAGTATAGTCGCCTGTTTGCCATCGGTCTTTATACTATTTTAGCCGAAGCACAACCGGACATGATCAAGGAAAAAGAAAAACGCGAACCAATTTTGCAAAAGTTCTCAGAAATTCTCCATCTCTCCGGCGAGAAACTGCAAAAAGACCTCGATGTTTATCGCGGTAATCTTGATAAAATGGATCAGCTGCTCAAGGTTATCGAAGATGCTCTAGAAGCAGAAAAGAAAAAACGTCAACAAAAAGAACAGGAAAAACAAACCACCCCGCAATAAAGGCTCTCAACCGGAAATTACCGCGTGCAGACAAGGGAATAGGGAACAGAAAAAGGATTAAATTGGCTCTCTTTCTTTACTGTTCCTTCTGACCTCGTTCTACAATTAGGATCGGCAACCCTCAATATTTATTTCCCGTGACTAACTCCTCCATCACCGCACCCGTAACCGATATTTTGGCAAAAGCGCGGTCAGGGGCAAATTTATCGGCAAAAGAAGCGATTATCTTGCTAGAAACTACCGATAACCGTTTAATTGCCCGGATTCGGGAAACGGCCGACTTTTTGCGTCGTCAACAGGCGGGAGATACCGTCACCTACGTTATCAACCGCAACATTAATTTTAGTAACATTTGTGAGCAGCATTGCAGTTTTTGTGCATTCAGACGCGATGAAAACGAAGAGGGGGCCTTCTGGCTTAATTTAGAGGAAATTATCGCTAAAGCGGCCGATGCTGTCCGTCGTGGGGCCACAGAAATTTGTATGCAGGGAGGATTAAACCCAAAAGCCAAGATTAAGGGCAATTCCTTAGACTATTACCTAGAAATTGTTAAAAACCTGAAACAAGCCTTTCCCAACCTTCATTTACACGCTTTTTCGCCCCAAGAAGTCCAATTTATCGCTAGAGAAGACGGTTTAAGTTACGAAAAAGTTATCGCTTCCCTGCAAGAAGCAGGAGTGAATTCTCTGCCGGGGACGGCTGCCGAGGTGTTAGTCGATGAGGTAAGACGGGTAATTTGTCCGGAAAAAATCGATGCCGCCACTTGGTTAGAAATAGTCGGTATTGCTCATCGCTTGGGGTTATATACCACCAGTACCATGCTCTGCGGTCATATTGAAACCCCTAGCCAACAGGTGCAGCACCTTGAAAAAATTAGAAAACAGCAAGAAATCGCCCTAGAAAATAATTATCCAGCTAAAATCACCGAATTTATTTTATTGCCTTTTGTGGGACAATCGGCCCCCAAACCCCTGAGAAATCGAGTCGGACGGGATCAACCAATTTTAGCCGATACATTAAAATTAACAGCAGTGGCGCGGATTTATTTGGGCAATAGCATTAAAAATCATCAACCCAGTTGGGTAAAATTGGGCTTACAGGGGGCAACAGAAGCCTTAAACTGGGGTTGCAACGATCTTGGTGGTACTCTTATGGAAGAACATATTACCACTATGGCCGGGGCCGTGGGCGGTACTTGTTTGACCGTCGAGGAATTAGCAACGGCGATTAAATCCCTCGATCGCCCCGCCCGTCAACGGGATACAATCTATTAACTAGGGTTGGCTGAATAAATGTGAAATATAGGCAAGGTAAGGGTTTTGTGGCTTTTCTTGCGAAACGGGTGCAAGGTTTTGAGAGAATCGTGCTTCAAAACCTTGCCTCTTTATCGGCGATCGCGTCCTGTAGGGGCGAAGCATTCGGGCAATAACCTATCGCTGAAACCGTAGATTTCCTATCCGAATGCTTCGCCCCTACTTTTTCAGCAGACCCTAACCTGCATTATTCATGAAGACTTTGGAAAATCCTCGAAAGCCTTGGCAAGAAGTTCATCTAGCGATCTGGCTGAAAAACAGTCTGTTTTTTGAGATGTCCTCACAATCAGGTTTTTGCCAGTTGGTGAATAATGCA
>NZ_JADBUN010000145.1:0-10244 GCF_020245625.1 Microcystis sp. M049S2
AAAAGTACTGGATCTGGGAGTGATCGGGGGGAAATTTAGGCACTTTTTCCCTGAAAATTAGGTAATTGGCCACCTCAAAACTGGTAAAACCCCACACCCCACACCCCACACCCCACACCCTGCCCCCAGGAAAAACTTTTTCAGCAGACCCTAATTAATCTCTGAAAGATTAATAAGGTACGGTTCTAAACTCCACGCAATTATTACTAGGATTATAGAGAGTGTAAACTGCTTTATTTAATTCTTTACCAACGCTACCAACCCCAATTAAACGCTTATCTTGAATCGTCAAAGTTTGGCTTGGTTGCCGTTTATCTAAAGTAGTAACAGTGCTAGTTAAATTAGCGGACTGTAAAGAATAATCAAAAACTTGTCCTGCACGACCACAAAATAGATTATTAACTCCCACCCGTTGCAGTCGATCTAAAATTTGCCATGGGGGAGTATCGGGGGTTAATTCTTCACTAACACTGACACTACTGCCATGAATTAATAAACAATCCAACTCGACAAAACCAAAATCGAGATTTCGTAACCATTGCACTGTTTCTAAAGAAACTGCGTCCCAGAGTTGTTTAGTGCTGTCAATTCCATGTTTATCGATTAATTCCGTCGGTTCTCCTGTTGCTCCTAAACTGTGTAAAATTAAACATTGTTCTTCCCACCATCCCCGACAAACCTGCGGATATAAGTTATTTTTAGTGGGATAACGTATTTGTTCTACCAGCATTTCACTATCGGGATTAACACCGATAAAATCTCCTAAAATATATAAATTTTCTACAGTAACTGACCGTTGCCGAATATCTTCCAATACCGCTTGATAGGCTGGTAAATTGCCTTGAATACCGCTTAAAATTGCCCACATAATTTCTTGATTTATCACAAATTAACGTTCGCAAACATGAGTCGGATCATCGGCTTTTTCCGCATATTCTAGACCCTTAGCCAATCGCCAAGCGAAAATAGGAGGTAAACCCGATTCTAAAATAGCCTGACAGGTTTCCTGATAGTTATAGGCCACTTCTCGCAGTTGTACCGCTGCCGTTTCTCGATCGTAAATCACATAGGTGGCATTTGGACGACCGTGACGCGGTTCTCCCACCGATCCCACGTTGATGATACGTTTAACCGGTGTGGTAAATTGCCGCGACTGTTCCCCATCGGGTTGATACACTTTTATTTGCAAGCTTCCCGCGTCGAGAGTGCGAATGTAGGGGATGTGGGTATGTCCACAGAATAAAACCTCTGTATCTACCGATAAAACCCGTTCTAAAGCCGTAAAAGCGTCCATTTCGGCTAAAAGGTACTCATGGTTACTTTGGGGACTACCATGAACAAAACAGAGGTGATCTAGCTTAAAAATTTCGGGCAGTTTTGACAAATAATTACGGTTTTCTGGGGTGATTATTTGATTTGTCCACTCATGAGCTAATCTACCGCGTTTTTCTGCTAAAAGCGACGGATAACTGCACTCACAGGCATTTAATCCCTCAACGATATCCTCATCCCAACACCCTTGTACCGTGGTAATCCCCAGTTGACGGATTTTTTCCACCACTTGGTTAGGATGGGGTCCATACCCAACCAAATCCCCTAAACAGTAGATTTCTTGACAACCCTGTTGGTCTAAATCTTGCAAAACAGCATTTAAAGCGGGCATATTGCCATGAATACAGGATAAAACGGCTATTTTCATCAGATTAACTCCATTTCTGGCTCTAAAGATTCTTGAAATTGTTGTTGATAATACAAAAGTGCCTCATCGGACAGACAACAATCACTCAGGGTATCGGCAATTATCGGTTTATCGAGATTGCGACCGACGATTTCAATCCCACTAAAGCGATTCGGTCTCCCATCGAGATTTAAGGGAAAATTTAAGCTTTGAAAGTCTTTTTCTGGCCATTCATCCATAAATTCCCCATAAATACACTGACCATCGATGATATCGAAGATACTTTTAACCCGCAGCACTTCCCCATAGGCTCCTTGGGTTAATTCTGTCCAAAAGGTGGTTAAACTGGAAAAATCGAGGAATTCTCCCGTTAAAACGGCTCTATAAATCTGTATTTCTCGTTTTTTTAACCATTGATCACCTTTTATGGTTGTTTTGACGGGACTGATGACAATTTCATCGACGGGAACTTGTCCTTCGGGGATTTCTTCGTCTGGAGACGTAATCGCTACCCGATGACAATTGAGGGGTTTTAGAAAGCTTTCGAGGGATTGCGTGTCTAAATGCCATGGTACTTCCATGTAGATCGTGTTTTCCATGGATAAACTGCTCAAAAGGTCTTCTTCTTCCCTAGAAATAGAGGACAACTGGGGAAAGTCACTCTGTAAAGTGAGGTGATCAATGGGAAAAGTTTCCGTCTGGGGACTAAAATATAGACTTGGCTGCTTGCTTTGGGCGATTTGTTGGCGAATCCAATGGGTTTTTCCCGCAGCTATACCCCCCGTCACCACGATAATCATTTTGCTCCTTCTTTATTGTGGTAATGATAATCATTCTAGCATAAGTGAGATTGGGGCAAGTAATCTTCCTTAACCAATCCTCTCGACTTAGCAAGGTTATTTCGGGAAAAATTGGCGGTCTCTTGAGATATTAATCATGGTTATGGCTCTTTTCTCTAGGATACCATTGGCTTTGTCCATCCGGTAAATCAACTAAGGTAATTCCCATCATTTTTAATTGTGATCGCCGCTTCCGTAAAGTGCAAGGGTTTGCGATAATGAACTTGGAGAACAAAGAGATGTAAAACCATTGGATCGAGGGTTCGTTAAATTTTAAAGTTTTTATCCATAAATTATTAGAGTTCTTGCATAATTAATTTTTGAGAGTTCAAAAACGGCAAAAATAAGGATTAAATGGCATAAAATCTGTAAATAGACCATTTAAGTAGTCGTGCAAAATTAATTTCCTAGTGAAGATAGGCAAGAGGCAAGAGGCAAGAGGTGGTTAGATATGTGTAATTAATTTTGCTTAGGTACTTAATTGATTATTATTCATTCTTAATTCTCCTGACTACTGGCTACTGACTCCTAACCCTAACAACGATTTTTGAGGCTCTTCTGGTTTCTGTGTGGAAACGAGGTCTATACTGATAGTTTCTTCGACAAAATAGTCCTAAAAGTGTTGCCCAATAAGCATTTCACGATTCCATAAGCAAAAATTATCACACAAAGTCGAGAAGAGCCATTTTTGATTTCTGCAAGAGGTCTATTCATAGTTTGTGCTTTTTAATTTTTTGAGAACTAGCCAAGCATTCGTTTAGTTGTGTCAAGATTTCCTCTTTATTTAAATTTCTGCCGATAAAAACTAACTGATTCTGAGGAGATGTATCCCATTCTACCGCTTGCAGATCGTAACGAAGACCGCTCAATTGAAAAATATGTTTTAAATCGCTTTGTTGAAACCAGAGAATACCTTTAGCTCGAAAAACATTTACTGGAATTTTTTCCGTGAGAAAAGGTTCAAATTTATCTAGATTAAATGGTTTATCGCTAACAAAGGAGACAAAATTAAAGTCTTCAGGAGATTGATTATCACTGGAGCTTTGGCGATTTTTTTGAAAGTCTCTCAACTGGACTTTATACAATTCTTCTTTAGTTAAACCTAGATCTAACAATAAACCCAAAGGAACCTGACCATAACTACTTTTTAGGAGTCTTATACCCTCTTTTTCTCGACGAATAAACTTTTCTAAATCATCTAATTTTTTGCCACTGACTCGATCTATTTTATTGAGAATTACCACGTCACCATAACGAATTTGACTAAGGGCAATATTACTATCAAAATGATCGGCAGTAAAGGTTTCAGAATCCACGAGGGTAATAATAGAATCTAAGCGAGTCAGATATTTTAATTCCGTGGCTAAGAAAGTGAGGATAATTGGCAAAGGATCGGCTAATCCTGTGGTTTCAATAATTAGATAGTCCACGGGTATTTCTTTTTCTAAGACCTGATAGACTGTCTCAATTAAACTATCATTAATCGTACAACAAATACAGCCATTACTCAATTCTATCATATCTTCATCGATGGAGACAAGCAATTGAGAATCAATATTAATATCCCCAAACTCATTGACTAAGACGGCAACTTTTAACCCTTCTTTATTGTCAAGAATATGATTTAGTAAGGTGGTTTTTCCACTCCCTAAAAAACCAGTAATGATCGTCACAGGCATTCCCGATTTAGGCAAGCAAGGGAGGGAATCGGAGAGAGGAATTATCAAAGAACTCACGGCAGCTAACCCACTTTTAAGTTAATTAATTGGCAGAAAATAGGCTTTTCTCAACCCTGTTAAATTCGCCTGGAAGGGATCGATATCCCCTATTTGCCGGTTTATACAAAAGTTTCAGAGATTAATTTTAGATAGGATCGCTGTTTGCATTTTTTCTAATAAATCTGCCAGCGTCATCGAACCTAAATCACCCCCTTGTCGAGTGCGAACACTTAGAGTTTCACTGCTAACTTCTCGTTTTCCAATTACAGCTAAGACAGGGATTTTTTCTAGTTCTCCTGTACGAATTTGTTTACCTAAACGCTCACCACTTTTATCGATTTCCACTCGATAACCAGCTTGTTTTAACTGCATTGCTACCTCTAAAGCATAATGCTGCTGTTCATCACTAACGGGTAATAAACGGACTTGAATAGGTGCTAACCAGAGAGGAAAATCTCCCGCATAATTCTCGATTAAAATACCAAAAAATCTTTCCAAAGAGCCAAAAATAGCTCGATGAATCATAATCGGTCTTTCCCGAGTACCATCCCTAGCTACATATTGCATATCAAAGCGTTCTGGCAAGTTAAAATCGACCTGAATCGTGGAACATTGCCACATTCTACCGATCGCATCTTGAATTTTTATATCAATTTTCGGACCATAAAAAGCCCCACCTCCCTGATCCTCAATATAATCCCACTTTTTAGCATTTAAGGCCTCAATTAAAGCTGCGGTTGCCAATTCCCAAACACTATCGCTACCCACGGATTTACTGGGACGAGTCGATAAATTTACCTCATAATTAGTAAAGCCAAAATCGGAGAGAATTTTCTCGGTTAAATTCAAAACTCCTAGAATCTCTGCGGCAATTTGTTCGGGCAAACAAAAAATATGAGCATCATCTTGAGTAAAACCTCTTACCCGCATTAATCCATGTAAAACCCCCGAGCGCTCGTAACGATAAACTGTGCCTAATTCTGCCCATCTGAGGGGAAATTCTCGATAGGAATGCAGGTCATTTTGATAGGTTAAAACATGAAAAGGACAATTCATCGGCTTAATTTGATAGCTTTGCTGTTCTAACTCGATCGCCTCAAACATATTGTCGCGATAAAAGTCCCAATGTCCAGAAGTTTTCCACAGATCTAAATTAGCTAGATGGGGAGTATAAAGAAATTGATAACCCGCTTCTAAATGAGCTTGGCGCCAATAATCTTCGATTAAATAACGCATTGTTGCACCCCGGGGATGCCAAAAAACTAAACCGCCACCTGCATCTTCTTGGATGCTAAATAATTTTAATTGTTGTCCCAATTTGCGATGATCTCGTCGCTGCGCTTCTTCTTTTTGTTGGAGATAATTTTGTAATTCTGCGGGGGTTTGCCAAGCTGTGCCGTAAATTCGCTGTAATTGGGGCTGTTTTTCATCTCCTTGCCAATAAGCACCCGCTACACTCTCCAAGACGAAAGCATCGGGGTTAATTTCCCCCGTCGAGTTGAGATGGGGTCCCGCACACAGATCCCACCAAAATTCTTCCGGGGGAGAAACAGCGCCATCAATTAACGAGGGTTCTCGATCGCTCCGTCCTGCGTCTGGACTACCGATAAAATAACGGGTAATGGTTTCATCTGGGGGAATTCTCTCTAAAATTAACTTTTTGTAGGGTTGATTAAGGCGCTCGATTTCTGCGGCAATTTCGCTTCTTTCCAGCACTTCTCGGATAATTGGCAGGTTTTGCCCGATAATTCGCCCCATTTCTGCCGCTATTTTCTCCAAATCTTCGGGGGTAAAGGGTGTTGGGCGATCGAAATCGTAGTAGAATCCCGTTTCTGTCCAGGGACCAATAGCGACTTTGGTTTCAGGAAAGAGAGTTTGTACCGCCATCGCTAAGACATGGGCTCAAGTATGGCGTATTTTTACGATTTTTTGCGAATCTTCTTCGATAACGGGGCTTTCTGCTAGGGGATACTTAATCTGATTGACCATTGCCAGTTAAAGTGATAATGATTATCATTTTAGCAGAGCAGGGCTGATGTCTGAGAGAAAAATGCGCTCAAATCCTCTAGCGGCAAGCTCAACGCTGATAGCTTACCGCTCAAACTGGAAGTCTCCCTACTTTAAAAAGCAGGTATTACCGATGATATTCTCAACTTAACAGCCAGAATCCAGGTTATGATGACGAGAAAAGAAACTGAGAAAACAGGTTTCTTCAAGAAACCCATTTTCTGATTTTCCTGAATTTCTCGCTCAAAATCCCGACAATCGAGCGCCTCTTCCGAAAAAGCGCGCATTGGATGCACCGCACATTTCAAGCGATAATCTCCAGTACAAAAAACACAGCGACTACAGGGAATTCGATGCAGCTTTTGCAACTGCCGGCACCCTTGGGCAACAGCAAGAAAAAGGGCAGTAAAAAAGAATAAGAGAACGAGCCAGATCGCGATCGGACAAAAGAGCGGTATTAGCCCTAACATAAATCTCGATTTTTGTCAATTAAGGAATAATTACAGTTTGCTCAGAAAGAAATTCCTGTGGAACTAGAGATCGCCAGAAACTAAAAATCTCTTGACTGACGCTGTAGGGGTGGGAATAGTGGAAAAAATAACGCCCTTTGTGACAACTCCAAATGCGATCGCCTGACTTTAACCAGGGTTGCCATCCCTGCAATAAATGCCGATCAATTACCGTATCGATATCTCCCCCACAGACTAACAGGGGTACGGGAACTGTCCCCGGGGCGAAATGGGCATTCTGATAGAGATTATGGGGAGAAAGGGACAATAATAAATCCTCTTCCAAGAGATAGCGATATTCTTGGGTTAAAGCGCAGGATTGATGACCAAAAAGATTCTGAACCGATTGATTCAGCAAAGTTTGACGGGAACAGGGCAGTAATTTTGATAGCACATAATAATGAGCTTGCCAATCGATCGCCGGATAGACTCCCACAGAGAGCAAAGTTAAGGATTTTACCCTTTCTGGATAACGACGCGCATACAGTAATCCTACTAATCCCCCCGTGCCGTGGCCGACTAAATGCAGTGGTCGATCGCATTGTTTCAGATAATCTTGTAGTAATACCAAGACGATATCAAGAGAAGCTGGCTCATCAATAGATTGACAGTATTGCCAATCAGCGATCGCAACTTCCCTGGCTAAACAATCCAACACCGGGCGATCAAAACGGCGAAAACTGGGGTTAACATTAATCCAAACTGCATCAGGTAATCGAGACATAATAATCAAGGATATAGGGGATTTTTCAGTGATCAGTAAACAGTAATCAGTAATTGGTGAAAAGAAAGCTGCGAACTAGCCACTTAATACTATTCACTGATAACTGATAACTGATAACTGATTGATAGCTAACTAAACGCCAAATTCGCCCTTAAGTCCCGCGACCCAAGTTTTGATCCGTTGTTCAGTTAAATCGGATTGGTTGTCTTCATCGAGGGCTAAACCGACAAATTTGCCATTTTTTAGGGCTTTCGACTCGTTAAAATCGTAACCTTCTGTCGGCCAATAACCGACAGTTTTACCCCCTAGGGAGGCGATTTTTTCTTCCAGTATCCCCAGAGCATCTTGAAAGTTATCGGCATAACTGATTTGATCCCCCATCCCGAAATAAGCGACCTTTTTGGAGGCGAAATCAATGTCATCCAATTTATCGTAAAAACTCTCCCAATCGCTTTGTAATTCGCCGATATTCCAGGTGGGACAACCGATAATCAGGGCATCGTAGGGGGCAAAATCCTCGGTAGAAGCGGAGGAGATATCGTGTAATTCTACAATTGCCTCACCTCCAAATTCTTTCTGAATCATTTCCGCTACCGTTTCGGTTTTGCCGGTTTGCGTGCCAAAAAATAAGCCAATTTTTGCCATAAAATTTGTCCTTGTTGCGAAATAAGTGAGTTTAACTCTTAATTCTCCTTGATAGGGAATAAAGCCCCTGATTACAGTTTTCTCCCTCTGAAACTGGCATTTCCTGCCGGCAAGAACTACAGTACCAATAAGAGCGAGAGCGTCCAATGTGATGCAGCAATTTGGTGTTACAACAGGGACAGTAAGGCATAAGGGACAGTTAGAAAGATTGATCAGCGGGGAAAATTAGGAAAATCGATAATTTATCCTAATCTTCCTCAAAAAAACTAGGCTTCTATCGCATTTAAGGCTTTTTCTACTCGTTTAAAGTCAAAACCCATCGCGCGTAAAGCGTGCCAGAGATGACCTTGTAAAAAGAAGAAAGCGAGGAAAAAGTGGGCATTAGCCAACCAACAGCGCGCCGTATGTACTCCAAAGGGCAATTTCACCGTGTCGGCAAAGTAGGGAGCAATTCCTAACTTCACTTCTAAAATTGGCCCGTAAAATTCGACTGGATAAGCGAGGGTATTTACCCCACAGAAATAGGCGGCCACGAAACCAGCTAGGGCAATTCCGCCCAAAGAATAGGATAAAATGGCTTCTCCGGAGAAAATCAGCACATTTCTCGCCCATTTGAGCGGGGGAACGATAATATGCCAGATACCGCCCCCAATTAACATTAAACCGACGTAGATATGACCACCGACTAAATCTTCGAGATTGTCCACAGTAGCGAAGTGGGTTTGATAGCCATAGATAACCCAAGGATCGAGGGTTGGTTCACTAACGACTCGGACAGCGCCGATAGTTGCGTCGTATAATCCCCCCCAGTACATAGCTTTGGCCACTAATAATAATGCAGCTATACCTAAAAAGAGCAGGTGATGACCGAGAATAACTCCTAATTGTCGGGGTTCACTCCAATCGAAATGGAATTTTTTCCCCGGACCGGAGGAATCTTTCAGGGTTTCTGGGACTCTTAACAGGTGAAATAAGGCTCCTGCTCCCAAAACTGCCGAAGAAATCAGATGAATTGAGCCAATCACGAAAAAGGGATAGATATCGATGATTTGCCCCTTTTCTCCGACTCCAAAGCCTAAAGTGGCCAGGTGCGGCAGTAAAATTAAGCCCTGTTCTGCCATGGCTATATCAGGGCGATACTGGGAAATTTCAAATAAGGTGAAGGCTCCTGCCCAAAAAGCGATTAAAGCAGCTTGAGCAACGTGGGCAACGATAAATAAGCCTGATTTATCGGCAAAACGGGCATTTCCTGCCCACCAGTCGTATTCGATCTGAGGATTATCGTAGGTCTGCATGGCATCTTTTAACGAAAATAGAACCAAGCTTATTGATAATTATATGCAATAAGCTTTAAGTCTTAGTCTAGAATAATTCTCAATAAAGTCAAGTTAAGAATTGTTACAGTTGCTCGGCATACTTTAATACATCAGTATTTTTAGCCTGATCAGCCTTTGACAATCAAGGCTTTTCAGCATGAATCTTGGATCGCAGCTAGAGTAATCGCCTTAAATAATTGAGAATAATTATTAATTATTTTTTGCCGAGGACTAGAGGATAATTAGCTTGTCATCACTTAAACAAGCCTATAATTAGGGGCTGCTGAATAAATCTAAAAACCTTGTTGGATAAGGCTTTTAAACTTTTTTTTCCTCAAAAAGTGCCGACCATTGGAGGGATCGGGGGGAAAATTCCTGGACTTTTTCTCTGAAAATTAGGTAACTGACTACCTCAAAATCGGTAAAACCCCACACCCTGCCCCCAGGAAAAGCTTTTTGCCGCAAACCCTAATTACAGTCTGCTCAGAAAGAAATTCCTGTGGAACTAGAGATCGCCAGAAACTAAAAATCTCTGGCGTTGTCAGATAAAGAGATGAGAAGGCAAAATAGATAGAAACTCAATGAAGGAAAAAAAACGATGAAATGTCCAGAATGTAAAAGTGACCACATCAATAAAAATGGTCATCGTGGTCAAAAACAAAACTATATAGGGTCTGCTGAAAAAGTTTTTCCTGGGGGTAGGGTGTGGGGTGTGGGGTGTGGGGTGTAGGGTTTTACCGATTTTCAGGTGGTCAACTACCTAATTTTCAGGGAAAAAGTACCTCAATTTTCCCCCTGATCACTCCCA
>NZ_JADBUN010000146.1:0-4953 GCF_020245625.1 Microcystis sp. M049S2
AAACTATCAACAACTCATACTTGTAAAGCTTGTATAATAGGGCTTTGAGTTTTTGTTAGATTGATATTTATCAACTTTAGAGCATTGCTGGACAGAGAGGGAGCTTGGGGAGTTTTCTACAGTGTAAGTTCGGAAGAACCAGAATCATCAAAAATAGCAGCAGTTGCCCCCTAGTTCTATAATCAGATCACGGCTAATTTGATTGGCTATCGATCCTATTCATGTCTATCTCCCCACCCCGTCCGGGTTACACTTTACCAGTTTTTGCCTGTGCCAGTGCGATCGCATCTCTCCAGCATCTCCACGGCGAAAATGAGCTAAATTCCGTTACTTTTAATCTTTTAGAACCGCCAGAAGCCGTTACAATTGCCATCGAACAAGTTGCCCGACTTAACCCCGATGCTGCCCTAGCCATCACCCGCAGCGATCCGGGGGATAATTTAGATTTAACTAGAAATACCCCTATATGGGCGTTAGTAGAAAGAAAAACGGGTAATCAAGAGATAGAGATTCAAGGCGGCGCAGGAATCGGCCTACAGGCTGATAATGGCGGAAAATCAGCTATTTATAGTTATGCCCAGCGTCTGCTGCAAAAAAACCTCAGACCCCTGTTACTGCCCCAAGAAAGCATCAAAGTGACGATTATCCTTCCAGAAGGCAAAAAACTGGCCACAAGGACTTCTAACGCCGCTTTTGGGGTAGTAGAGGGATTATCTTTGTTGGGTACCACTGGCATTTCCCAACCCCTGAGCGCTCCCGGACAGTTGGAAATCTTTCGCGAGCAATTAAAAATTTTATCTCTTCGTTTTGATCGTTTGGTGTTTTGTATCGGGGAAAATGGCTTAGATTTAGCCCCTCAAATGGGCATTAATCCTGATATTTTGGTAAAAACAGCCAATTGGATCGGGCCGATGTTATTAGAGGCACAATTACAGGGAATCTCTGAAATTCTTTTGTTTGGTTATCACGGTAAATTAATTAAACTTGCCGGGGGAATCTTTCAGACTCACCATCATCTGGCCGATGGTCGTCGGGAAATTCTCACCGCCTACGCCGCTAAAATGGGTTTAGCTACCCCCCATCTCCAGCAAATTTTTGACAGTAGCACCAGCGAAAACGGTCTGGAATATCTGCGTCAATTAGACCGGCAAACGGGAGATAATTGGGTGGAACGCATCTATAGAGAAATGGCTAATACTATCGATCGCCGTTGCCAAGAATACGTTTATAACCACAGTAACGGTCATCTTGGGGTCGGTTGTATTTTATTCGATCGCTCTCGTTCTTTGATCAGCAAAAGCGAAAATGGCATTAAATTTTTGCAAAATCTACAAGTTACCCCCCAGTGACCGTGCTATGATCGTGGGAATATTTAGTCTTAAAAAATGAAACTAATAAGGCTAGACTATTGTAGCTTATTTTCAGAACAATAGCCGATTTAGTTTACAAATCTTTAACCTTTTTCTGCCAGTTTCTTTTTTTGATCGTAGTGACAACTCAAACCCCCCTTCCTACCCCTCAAGAGACTTTGCCCTCAGAGTCCTTTACTAATAGCCTTAATCGTCAAATAATCATCATTCTTGACTTTGGCTCCCAGTATTCTGAATTAATCGCCCGCAGAATCAGGGAAACGAACGTTTACTCCGAAGTTCTCTCCTATCGTACCAGCGCCGAACAATTGGCCCAAATCAACCCGAAAGGAATAATTCTTTCGGGCGGTCCCAATTCCGTCTATGATCCTGGAGCGCCCCACTGTGATCCCGAAATTTGGAATTTAGGTGTACCCATCCTCGGAGTTTGCTACGGGATGCAATTGATGGTACAACAGTTAGGAGGCAGGGTAGAACGGGCAAAAAGGGCCGAATATGGCAAAGCATCCCTATTTATCAACGATCCTACCGATTTATTAACCAATGTCGAGGACGGTTCCACCGCTTGGATGAGTCACGGGGATTCCTGCGTGGAATTGCCTGCGGGTTTTGAAATTCTCGCTCATACCGATAATACCGATTGTGCGGCCATTGCCGATCACCAGAAAAAACTCTTTGGAGTGCAGTTTCACCCGGAAGTTGTCCATTCTGTGGGAGGAATCGCCTTAATTCGCAATTTCGTCTATCATATCTGCAAATGCGAACCCACTTGGACCACGGAAGCTTTTGTCGAGGAATCGATCCGAGAAATTAGGGCAAAAGTGGGCGATAAGCGAGTTTTATTGGCTTTATCCGGCGGTGTGGACTCCTCTACCTTAGCATTCCTGTTGCATCGAGCGATCGGTGATCAACTAACCTGTATGTTTATCGATCAGGGATTCATGCGTAAGGGTGAACCAGAACGATTAATGCAGATATTTAACGAGCAATTCCATATCGGAGTCCAGTATGTCAACGCTAGAAAACGATTTTTAGCGCAAGTTGCCGGTGTCACCGATCCCGAAGAAAAGCGCCGTCGTATCGGCCATGAATTTATTCAGGTGTTTGAAGAAGAATCAAATCGTTTGGGACCCTTTGATTATCTGGCCCAAGGAACTTTATATCCCGATGTGATTGAGTCGGCCGATAGTAATGTGGATCCCAAAACCGGGGAAAGAGTCGCGGTTAAAATTAAAAGTCATCATAACGTTGGTGGACTGCCGAAAAATCTCCGGTTTAAATTAGTCGAACCTCTGCGAAAATTATTTAAGGATGAGGTGAGAAAATTAGGCCGATCGATCGGTCTTCCGGAAGAAATTGTTCGTCGTCAACCTTTCCCTGGCCCCGGTTTAGCGATTCGCATTTTAGGGGAAGTAACCGCAGATAAATTAAATATTTTGCGCGATGCAGATTGGGTGGTGCGCGACGAGATTAATAAGCAGGGAATGTATCACGATTTCTGGCAAGCTTTCGCGGTTTTATTGCCTGTCCGCAGTGTGGGAGTAATGGGAGATCAACGTACCTACGCTTACCCCATTGTCCTACGTTTAGTCAGCAGTGAAGACGGAATGACTGCCGATTGGTCGCGGGTTCCCTATGATTTATTGGAGACAATTTCTAATCGCATTGTCAATGAAGTTAAGGGAGTTAACCGCGTGGTTTATGATATTACTTCTAAGCCACCCGGAACTATAGAATGGGAGTAGCATTGAATTATTGATTGATTGTTAGTCCCGTCCAAATATTGGGGCGGGATTTTTTATAAGCTATTACTATTGAAGTAAAGATAATTGAACAAATGATCCAAAAATTGATGAAAAAGAATTGCTCAAATAATTGCTTAATAATATAGCACAATTGCCTTTATTTACCAGACTGTTAATAAAACGTAAAGCCTTAACTATATCAGAAATACAGTATAATGAAATGCAGAGAATAGAGAGCTAATCATCAAAGTGAAACATAGACCAATTGCGATCGATTTATTTGCCGGCTGCGGTGGGATGTCCCTTGGTCTAGAAGCGGCGGGATTTGATATTGCTGTAGCGGTGGAGTTTGATGCAGTCCATTCCTTGGTTCATCATTTTAACTTTCCCTATTGTCAAACTATTTGCCGGGATATAGCCAAAGTAACAAGTAGAGAAATATGGGAATTATTAAAACTAAAAGGCTATGCCACCGATGTTAGTTTAATTGCCGGTGGTCCCCCCTGCCAAGGTTTTTCACTGATTGGTAAACGACAAATAGATGATCCTAGAAATTCTCTTGTATTTGAATATCTGCGGATTGTAGGGGAAATTAAACCCAAGTATTTTATCTTTGAAAATGTCCCCGGCATGGCTACGGGTAAACATAAACAATTTTTAGAGGAGTTAATCTCTGAATTTGAAGCTATTGGCTATGCAATCAATCAGCCAATTAAAATCCTCGATGCCAGTGAATACGGTGCGCCACAAAAGCGCAGAAGATTAATCTTAATTGGTAGTCGAAAAGACGTGACGATGGCTAAATATCCTTTGACAAAGACCGTCGATTTAAACCCAGCCAAAAAATCAGCTTTTACCAGCGTCTATGATGCGATTTCAGATTTAGAATTAATACCGGCCTTTATCGATACTGATTTAGGCATACCCGCATCAAAATTAGATTATAGTGGTAAGAGGAAAAAATATTCAATGCAGCCAAGGGATATTTTTAAACTTTGCCATCAAAGAACAGTAGATACAAAAATCTATGGACATATAGGCTCAGTTCATACCCAAAGAGCGATTGATAGATTTATCGTAACCGAACCGGGTACAGTGGAACCAAAAAGTCGCTTTTTAAAGCTTTCTCCCACCGGTTTATGTAATACTCTCCGGGCCGGAACTAATAGTGACAAAGGGGCCTATACTGCTCCTAGACCCATTCACTATTCTATTCCTCGTTGTATTACTGTACGAGAAGCCGCCAGATTACATACATTCCCCGATTGGTTTCAGTTTCACCGCACAATATGGCATGGTTTTCGTGAGATTGGTAACGCAGTTATTCCGCTATTATCGAAAGAACTTGGCTCTTCTGTGATGGTAGCAATGAATATTAATCCAGCCAATTTCAACCGAGTTATTTTAGAAAAAATGCCCGAAGACTTATTGCTATATAATGTGTCTCAGGCATCAAACTATTGGGGAATACCTGACGATGTTATCCCGAAAAGAAAACGAGGTGTCTCTCAGAAATAGTACAATTAACTGCCAATAGAACTTTAAAAACTCGCTCCCATCTTCCCACTCCCCCTATACTTTTTCAACAGGATTTAAGTAGCTGGTTATAATTAAATTAAAAATGGATTTTAGGTTCGATCCCCCCTGTCCCCCTTGATAAGGGGGGTGCCGATAGGCGGGGGGATCCCCCTTAATAAGCTATCCATTAGTCAGATCTTTCTTAACAAAAAGAGAAGAAACTTAAAAAAAGGGGAAACGATTGATAGGTATAGTTTTGAAAGAAGGAATTAAGGTGGAGGTAAGCAAAAAAATGGAGAAATGGGCAGCCCAAGAATTAC
>NZ_JADBUN010000147.1:0-39755 GCF_020245625.1 Microcystis sp. M049S2
ACAAGACAAACGAGAGGATATCCTAAAAATTGCCACCAAACATGGTGCTTTTAATGTGCGTGTATTTGGTTCCGTTGCTAGAGGTGAGGAAACCGAAAATAGTGATATTGATTTTTTAATTGATTATGATTTAGCTAAAACATCCCCTTGGTTTCCAGGTGGATTATTAGTTGATTTAGAGGATCTCTTAGGGTGTAAAGTGGATGTAGTAACTGAAAAAAGCCTTCATCATCTAATTAAACAGCGAATTTTAAAGGAGGCAATTAAGTTATGAATGAAGATCAAGTTTATCTTGGATATATTTTAGACTGTATTGATAAAATTAAGGAATATTCCCAAGGAGGAAAACAGGAGTTTTTTGCTAATTCAATGATCAGCGATGCTATCATTATACGCTTACAAACCTTGGCAGAATCAACTCAACGGCTTTCGGAGGAATTAAAGGCAAATATTCCCGATGTTGACTGGCGTAATATTTCTGGTTTTAGGAATATTTTAGTACATGATTATTTAGGGGGAATTGACCTTAATACAGTTTGGGATGTGGTAGAAAATTATTTGGATAATTTAAGAGAACAGATTTTAAGGCATCTAGAATCAGTCAATACTTAATCAAAGTCTAATTTTGTAGGTTGAGTTGAGCGAATCAATGGGTTAAAGAAAACCTCTCAATTTTAGGGGAAAGCGAAACCTAAAACCCAACACCTAAATCCGTCGGAATCGGAGATCGCTTCTCATGACTCATTGTTCGCTTAATTTTTTAGGGGAAGGGTTTTAAAGTTGCTGTTACCTTTATTCTGTATGCTTTTTAGCGAGTAAGGTAAGTAGAACATTGCCGAGAGTGCGATCGCCTATTGTCTCGCTCAAACCCCAATCAATTCGTTAAGCTCAAAATGGTCTTTTTGTACTAATAAATATTCGAGTAGAACGCTCAATGCTTTTGCTAGAAACCATTTGAGACAATTTATAAAATTTTCGGCTCGAGAAATGAGCGAACGGTAAGTTGTTTCATCCCCTCATTAATAATCAACACATGAGGATTTTGAGGAAGATACACGAATTTATGGGCGATGTTCGGGGCATCGAACCCCTCAAAGCCGAACGGTAGGGACTCATAAGACCTCTTGCATAAATCCGAAAACAAACGATAGAAACAATAATGGGAGGGACTTTCAGTTAATTATTTATTAGTAGTTGATAATCTTCAAAAATGTTGCTGTACAAGGATCGACTTAAGACTTTTGCAAGAGGTCTATACTAAATCCGTTGAGCATAGGCTACTTATGAGGAGAGACAAGAGGCAGAAGGCAAGAGGCAAAAGGGGGAATAAATAATCAGTTTTTAATAACCGAATTTAGTATCACGCGGTTTCGTTGAGAAAATTGTCGGAAAAGAGATATTAACTCAGAAAGCGATTATACTCAATGATTGAAGACTATTGGCCGGCGATCGATGAACCAAGACAACGAGATTAGTCATTTACTAGACCTCATGCCTGCTTCGGGACGGATGATGACGCGCATTGTCAGCAAACCCGAAAGCAGCAAGGTAATCGAAACTAATTTTCCCCTACCCTGGCAAAGAGGAGTCAGACCGATTCCAATTAATTTTGACCTCTGGCGGCAATTATCAAGATCCCAACGGGATTTAGTCTTGTTAAGGGCTGTCTGTGTTTTAACGGCAGTAAAATGGTTTAAACCCGATCTCGATCGAGTAATTGCTCTGGCTGGTATCATCGGTTTAACCGTGGAAACCCTACAAACCGATGCCGTCGGTATGGCAGTAGCGGGGGGTTTAACTGCCTTGGCAATTAACCGGATTTGGCGGGAAAAACGCAGCCCCCAACGGGAATTAGACGCGGATGAAGCGGCCCTAAAAGTGGCCGTTAGACGCGGTTACACGGAAACCGAGGCCGCTAAAAGTTTATTATCGGCTATTGAGACTATAGCTGAAATTGAAGGGCGATCGAGTCTCAATTTTAACGAGTTATTGCGCTGTCAAAATCTGAAAAAATTAGCCAATCTCTCCTTTGTTGGTGTTCCCGATCAGGTGAGACAATCTTAAGGTCAGTTGTTTTGGCTACTGGCTTTCTTTTTACCGATTACCGATCACTGATCACTTAAATCCCTAACCATAAAATAACTACTATAAAAATATTTTTCCCCTTGCTCAATGGCTGCAATTGACTCTTTAGAAAAAGTCTTAAAACATCACTTTGGCTACGATCAATTTCGACCGAATCAACGCCAAATAATTGAGGCTGCTTTAAATGATCAGGATTTATTAGTAATTATGCCCACCGGAGGCGGTAAATCTCTCTGTTTTCAGCTACCTGCTTTAATTAAAAAAGGGGTGACGGTGGTGGTTTCTCCCCTAATTGCCTTAATGCAGGATCAAGTAACTGCTTTAGCTGATAATGGCATCGGGGCAACATTTCTCAATAGTACTTTAAACGCTAAACAAGTCAGAGAAAGAGAATCTTTAATCCTGCAAGGAAAAATTAAACTGTTATATGTCGCCCCAGAAAGATTATTATCGCCTAGTTTTTTAGACTTTTTAGCTGTTATTGATAATTACCTCGGTTTAGCCTGTTTAGCGGTGGATGAAGCCCACTGTGTCTCCGATTGGGGCCATGATTTTCGTCCTGAATATAGACAAATTAAACAAGTCCGTCAACGCTTTCCCTCCGTGCCAATTCTCGCTTTAACTGCCACCGCTACCCAACAGGTGAGGGAAGATATTATCCAACAATTAGGATTGCGAGATACTTCCATTCATATTGCTAGTTTTAATCGTCCTAATCTTTATTATGAAGTTCAACCTAAAACCAGTAAATCTTATCAGCAATTGTATCAATATATTAAAGGACAAAAAGGATCAGGAATAGTTTACTGTATCAGTCGCAAAACCGTCGATCAAGTTGCCGAACAGTTACAAAAAGATGGTATTAATGCCCTACCCTATCACGCGGGTATGGAGGATCGGGAAAGAAGCGAAAATCAAACCCGTTTTATTCGGGATGATGTGCAGATTATGGTGGCGACAATTGCCTTCGGTATGGGGATTAATAAACCGGATGTACGCTTTGTCATTCATTACGATTTACCCCGCAATTTAGAGGGATATTATCAAGAATCTGGCCGCGCTGGTAGGGACGGAGAACCGGCTAAATGTACCCTCTTTTTTAGTTTTGCCGATGCCAGAAAAATTGAGTATTTTATTAACCAAAAAACCGAGCAAAATGAACAACAGAAAGCTCGTCAACAATTGCGACAGGTGTTAGATTATGCTGAAGGGACTGAATGCAGAAGATCGAGTGTACTAGGGTACTTTGGCGAAAGTTTTGCGGGTAACTGTGGTAACTGTGATAACTGTCGGAATGGGAACAATTCTGAGGATTGGACAATCGAGGCACAAAAATTTTTATCCTGTGTAGCGCGGACGGGACAAAAATTCGGTATGATGCACATAATCAACGTACTCAGGGGAGGAAAAGGTGAAAGAATCACCCAATATCAACATCATTTATTATCCACTTATGGCATCGGTAAGGATAAAACTCTCGGGGAGTGGAAACGTTTAAGTCGTTCCCTTGTCCAGCAAAATCTACTGGTAGAAACAGAAGACAATTTTAGAATCTTGAAACTTAATCAACATAGTTGGGAAGTGATGCGGAAACAGCGTTCCGTGTTTATTGCCGTCCCCCAAAAAGCTAACGGTCAAATCTTGGGAGACGACAATCCCAATACGATGGAAAGTGATTTATTATTTGATCGCTTGCGACAACTGCGGAAAAAAATTGCTGATAGTCAAGGGGTTCCTCCCTACGTTATTTTCCATGATTCTAGTCTGCGTTTGATGGCCCAATCAAAACCCCGGAGTTTAGAGCAGTTTCGTCAAATTTCTGGAGTAGGACAAAGCAAAGTTCAACAGTATGGGGATATATTTATAGCGGCAATTAATGATTTTTGTCAGGATAGTCTTCCCTCTACTCAATTTCTCACTCTCCAATACTATCAAGATGGTTTGAATGTGGAAGAAATCGCTCGTAAAAGAAGCTTAAAAGTCTCAACAATCTATGAACATTTAGCTAAATTGCTGGAAGCTGGTTACGAAATTGATATTAATCAGTTAGTTTCTAAGAATAAACAGGAATATATTCGTTTAGCGATTAAAAAAGTTGGCGTTCAATCCCTGAAAACTCTCAAAGAAAATCTGGGAGATAATTATAGTTATGAGGAAATTAAATTAGTTGTTGCTTGGCAAAGACGACTTTAAAAGCTATAGGAGAGGGGGAATTATAAATTATGAATTATGAATTATGAATTATGAATTATAAATTATGAATTATGAATTATGAATTATGAATTATTAAGTGGGGAAGTGGGGAAGTGGGGAGTTTTTTCAGTGATCAGTAAACAGTGAACAGTGAACAGTGAACAGTGAACAGTGAACTGATAACTGTTTACTGTTTACTGATCACTGAATTAAGCAAATTCTATTTAGGGGACAAACGTTCTTGAATTTTATTAATCGCCCAGCTTAAAATCGCCCCCGCAATTAAAATACTAATAGCAGGATTGAATAAGGGCAGCCAAAGACGCTGAAAAAGTTTAAATCCTAGGGGAATTCCCGTGGATTCACCGATAACAGCCACGGCAAACCAGAGAAAACCCGCTATCACTAAAAACACATCAAATATTAAGATTCTATTCAACCACTTGACAAATTGCTCTTTCATTGCATCAAAAACTTAGGTTATTTATACAGTTTATTCACGAAAAAGTATAGCACTGTCACCTTAATCCCAAGCTCTCCAGAGCCAAGCTAGTCCGGCAGTAATGATTAAAACTTTAGTTAACCAGTCTCCCCAGCGCACATATAAAGTTCTCGTATCCCGTCGATAAATTGTTTCGCTATGGATTTGATATTTATCCAAATCCGATAGCCAAAGCTGATTACCGTGGGGATCGACAAAAGCAGAATAACCCGTATTGGTGGCCCGGGCCATCCATCGATCGGTTTCGATCGCTCGCATGGTATCCTGAGCATGGTGTTGAGCGGGCATGGCGTGGTTATAATGGGCGTTATTAGAAGCAGTAATAATAAATTCGCCTCCCCTAGCAGTTTGACGGCGAAAATGTTCGGAAAAAGCCGATTCGTAACAAATGCCCACAATGGTTTTACCGAAAGGACTGTCAATAATTTGATCGGGATTTCCCGGGATTAAATGCGCTTGCAAGGGAGAAAGGCGATCAACAATTCCGCCCAAAATTTCCTGAAAAGGAACGTATTCGCCTAAAGGCACGAGAATTACTTTATCATACCGACTAATCACCCGTCCCTCGCCATCAATGGTCAAGAGACTATTGTTATAACCCTTGTCCACCTTGCCAAATGCACCCAACCAGATCGGCGTTTTTTTGGCTAAAATTGCCGAATAAATCGAGCTATTATTGACTAAGTTCTCCCAATAGTAGGGTAAGGCGGTTTCAGGAGTTAAGACGGCATCTACTCCTTGATCAGCGAGAATTTGATAACCAGAGGTGTAACCTTCGAGCGCCTTTTGAAATCCTAGGGGCGAAAGTTTAATCGTGTTGGGAATATTGCCCTGAATTACGCCAATTTTTATCCCTAAATCCCTTGACTTTTCGATCGGTTTATGGTATGTGTTCCATCCCCAGAGATGCAGGCTCAAACAAATGAGGAGGGGTAAGGAGAGAAAAGCGAGATTTTGCCGCGATTGACGGATTAGGAGCAAGCTTTCGGCGATTAAACCATTAACTGCCACAATTGCCGCCGTTACCGTCGTAAAACCCGATAATTTGCCCAATTGCAGAATCAATAAATTATGGGGACTTTGGCTATAAGCAAGGGTAGTCCACCAGAGGGGGGATTGACTCCAGAGAGATTCTAACCCACACCAGAGAGCAGTGCCGACTAAAACCCGTAGGAGGGCATCCCGAAAGGATGACTGATTAACACTTTTGTTGACATAAAACATAACTAACGTCCAAGTTAGCACGATCGCCGTTCCCCAAAAAGTGATAAACAACCAACAAAACAGGGCAATTGACAAACTGGCTAACCAGGGGACACCCATCCACGTCATCGGGTGAATTCCCGTGATCCAGAATAAAGCCAGACCATGGTAGGCAAAACCCCAGCCAAAACCGTATAAAAGCTGTTTTTTTAGGGATTTTTCCGCTAATCTCACAACCATCCACAGGGGGACGAGAGAAATCCAAGCGAGTAACCACCAAGAAACTGGCGCTACTGTTAACCCCATCCCCACACCGGCCAAAATTGCCCAGAGAAAACGCACCATCTTTCACTCCAGTCAGGTTAAACTGGTCTGACCCACTAGATCTCAGAGTAGCTAGAGGGAAGACAAAAAACAAGAGACACACAGAAGTTTTGGCTACATCTACAATAGAGCAGTTAACGAGTAAAAAAAGCCCTTCCATGAGATGCTATGGCACGCTATAGACTCAGATAAACAGGGAGATGGGAAATGTTACCCTCACCCTGAAAGCCTAAACTCGGACTGATTAAGTGATTGAATACATGGATAATTTTAACCCCAAAATAACGGCTCTGGCTCTTCTCTTGAATGTTGAGGAAAATCTCGAAGATATTTTCCGGAAAATAGCTAGTATGAGCGCTCATCAATTGCAAGCGCGGCACTGTTCAATACTGTTAAGCTCTCCACAGGAATTAAAGGGGGAAATTACCGATTATCTAGAAGTTTTTGCCCATTATGATGAGCTATCACCTTTAGCTGATCAAGAAATAATTAAACTTGATCAAGGTATTGCCGGCACTGTGGCAACTACAGGAAAACCTCTACTAATTAAGGATATCACTCGATCGCCATTTGCCAGTGCAGCCCCTTATTCCAAAAAATCAAATAATAATAGTTTTATAGCCGCACCGATTATCCTCAATCAGCAGATAATTGGAGTAATTAATCTCAGTTTTCCCCTAGACAAAAAACATTTTGAACTATTAGATTTAGAAATCTTGCAGTTATTCGCTCAACAGGCTGCCCAATCCCTGCAAATTTTTCATTTGCAAGGGATGTTAAAATCTCGTTTTGTGGCCATGGCAGTGACTAGAGAAATAGCAGAAATTCAGTCCGAACATTCGATCGCTGTCCATCCCTATCCTCCAAAATTAGCCAAAATTGTTGCTAAGGCTTTTTTTAAAGAATTAACTCAGGCCGGTTTTGGAACTCATGAAGTTATTGAGATTGCCAATGAGGTTTTGAATTTACTACAAAAGACTCTTAATAAACATAAAAATCGTCTAGAAGCAAAAGATTGAGCTATAATCAAGGGTTAAAATCGACTCACTTGCCACTCCAGTGCTGTCCTAAGAAGTAATTGAGATAGTTAACAGCTTAATTTACTGATTGCCGCTGCCATCCTGTCTTCCTAATTCATAGACACCAGAGGCAACACAAGCGAGAATACCGACACTAATCGGCCAACTTTTTCCTAAACTAATCTCAATTAACCAATCGGATAAACCGCCGAGAATGAGAAAGGGAATAATACTAAAGATAGAGGCATAAAAAGCATTTTGGGATTCTCTGGCGACGCGAGTTTTTTCAAACTCCTCTAGGGAAGTATAGAGGAAACGCTCGGCAAAATTAAACCAGCGATCAAAAATTTCTATAAACCAATTTCGTACCCCAGCTAACCCCAAATATAATGCTAAAGACCAGAGACAGCTACCGGCAATAAAAGCCGGAGAAATATTGATAGTGAAGGGCAGAAAGTCGATTACCATAAATGAGAGCCACAGAAGTGGTAAATTTGAGCGAACGGCTTAATCAATCTTAACAAGTCTTGACCCTTGCACCAAAGAGATGAAAATTCTTCAGATTGTTCCTTCGATTTCCCTTGTTTACGGTGGCCCTAGTCAAATGGTACTTGGTTTGTCAGCAGCCTTAGCACAACTGGGCCAAGATGTGACTATTATCACCACCGATTCCAATGGTGACACGGGACAAGCACCCCTAGATGTGCCTTTGGGGGTCCCTGTTAGTCAAAATGGCTATCAAATCTATTATTTTCCCTGTTCTCCCTTTCGGCGCTATAAATTTTCCCTTGATCTGTTTACTTGGTTGGCTAATAGGGCAAAAGATTACGATATCGCCCATATTCACGCCTTATTCTCGCCGGTAAGCAGTATATCGGCTTTGATCGCTCGTTATCATCAACTGCCCTATATTCTCCGTCCCCTAGGCACCCTCGATCCGGCAGATTTGCAAAAAAAACGGCAACTTAAACAAATATATGCCAATTTTCTGGAAAAAACCAATTTAGCGGCGGCGGCGGCGGTTCATTTTACCAGTCAGCAGGAGTGTCAAACTGCCGAAAGATTTAATATAAAAACTAAGGATATTATCATCCCCCTAGGGGTAGATTTTTTTAACCCACAAGCTTTACCAGTAAAGGGTTTTGAGCTTCCCGAAAATAAACCGATCATTCTCTATATGTCCCGTCTTGATCCGAAAAAAGGTCTAGATTTATTGCTGCCCAGTTTAGAAAGGTTGTTAGAAAATGGTCTAGATTTTCATTTTGTCTTAGCAGGAAGCAATCCCCAGGACCGGGAGTACGAAAATCGGATTAAAAATCAGATCGAGCGGTCAATCTTGGGCAAAAATACGACAATTACCGGATTCGTGACCGGAGAAGTCAAAAATAGCCTCCTCGCTAGGGCCGATTTATTTGTTTTACCTTCCTACTATGAAAATTTTGGCATCGCGGTTGCCGAAGCTATGGCCGCCGGAATTCCTGTGGTGATCTCTGATCGAGTGGATCTGCATCCTGCGGTGGCAGCAGCGGCTGCGGGATGGGTGACAGCTTGTCAGCTTGAGGATTTAACTAATACTTTGGAAGCGGCTATCACTAATCCTGAAATTCGCCAACAACGGGGGAAAAATGCCAGGGATTTAGTCTTAAATCAATATAGTTGGTCAGCGATCGCTGAACAGATGCTAACTGTCTATCAAAATCTAGTCTGAGCTATCGATCGTCCCCTGCTCGATCGAAGTCACAGACGGATTAAGATTTAAGCCATCAGGATAATCAGCACTAAAAATGCCAGTAGGGTTAAACCTGATTGCAGAAAGACGGGGAGTGCAAAAGAATTCATAACAGTGGCTCACTTTCTAGGGACGGCTCTATTCCCAATATACGCTTTCATCTCCGCTAACTCCTCATATTTCCCTCCGCAATGTCATCATCTCATCATTTATTCATCCCATAGGGAGAATTTGAGGCAAATTGTACCGCATTTAAACTGGATAGGGAGCATTTTAATACAAATGTACGAAACTTAGTCACTCCCCACCCTGTTAAGTAGCTAAGTAGTTAGGTGTTAAAAACTATCGGATCCCCCCTTATCAAGGGGGGATTAAGGGGGGATCGAACCCAAAATCTATCTTCAATTTAATTATAACCAGCTACTTCACTTAAGTTTCAGCGCCGTGATTATAATTAGGGAATGATAGAAATTCTTAGGCAATAGGATCACATCAGTGTTGATAAATCATCTTTTCTTCGGCGCTTTTCTACCCCTTGATACTCTCCTGTCCACCCAGGGGATTATGGTTATGCTTCTGGCCGCTTATGCCTTAGCCATGTGGATGTTTCTAACTAGCGCCCCAAAAGTTTATACAATCATGGTGACAGATTTGGAGACAGCCCGACAGTTTTATGAAGGACTTTTAAGTTTACCCACGGCCGATGTCCCCCTCCATTACTATTACAATTATGAGCAGACGATGGGCAATAATATGATTGACCCATTTTATATGTCTAGTAATCCAGCTGTGACTACTGCCAACCCTTCTGTGGGAGATCAACCCCAGGGTTTATGGTATCAGTTGAAGAAAAATACCCAACTGCATATCGTTGCTGGGGCAACTGCGGGTTATAAGGATCGTCATCGTCACGTTTGCTTTGATCATGATTGTTTAGAACAAATTCTGATGCGGGTGGAATCACGACGCTTAAAGTATAAAGTTCGTCGCAATAAACCTTTAAATTTTTTGGTCAAAGATAATGCTGATCGCGTGATTGAAATGGCCGAAGTCTCAAATTAGTTAACGGTAATTTGATTGGGGGCAACCATAACGGTAAATAACTAAACTATGAATGCTCAACTGCTCACAATCGTTTTAATTTCTTTAGGGGTAGGCATTGGTTTGGCGATTCTACTCCTGATTTTAGTCAAGTTAAGACGCTGCAACCAACAGGTAAATAGTATCGTCGATTATCACTCTCTCATCGGTTTAATCGGAGTTGTTCAAATCCCCTTCGATAAAAATAGCAAGGGGAAAGTGCGAGTTAATGTCGGGGATAGTCTGATCGATATAGTAGCGATAACGGAAGGGGAAGAACAATTTAATGTCGGTGATCAAGCATTTATTCTCAGTTGCAGAGACAATAAGGTTTTAGTCATTCCGGAAAAGTATATCAGAGGCGATTTCTAATTTCTTCTAAACCAAAGGGTAACTAACTATGAATAGTCAAAATAATTCCTATCTCATCCAAATTAATCCCAACCAATACGACAACAATAACAATAACAGTGCTGGCAATTTATTATTGAATAGTGTTCCCATTGCTTTATTGATATTTCTGGGGGTCGGTGCGATTTGGTTTATCAATTCTTTTTTGTGTATTTGTAAACCCAATGAAGTGGTAATTCTGAGTGGGATGAAACGCAAATCAAAAGATAGACAGGATGCAGGTTATCGAGTAGTATCGGGGGGTCGGGCGATTCGTATTCCAATTTTAGAAACCGTTAAACGCATGGATGTCACCACAACCCCGATCAGAATTGAGATTAAAAATGCCTATTCTAAGGGCAATATTCCCCTGAATATAGTGGCAATTGCTAACGTGAAAGTTAGTTCTAAACCTGAAATAGTCGGCAATGCGATCGAACGATTTTTAGATCGAGATCGAGAAGAAATTATTCGCGTAGCTAAAGAAACTTTAGAAGGAAACTTGCGGGGTGTAGTCGCAACAATGACCCCCGAACAAGTGAACGAAGATCGCCTAAAATTTGCCGAAAGTATTACCAGTAACGTCAGTCAAGATCTGTTTAAACTCGGTTTAGAAATTGATACTCTCAAAATCCAAAATGTTGCCGATGACGTGGATTATCTTAACTCCCTCGGACGGGAAAGAATTGCTTTAGTCATGCGTGATGCTGAAATTGCCGAATCAAATGCCCTCAATGAAGCTGAACAAATAGTCGCGGAATGTGAGGAACAAGCAACCGTAGCTAAAACCCGCGATCAAATTATCATTTTAGAGCAAGAAAATGAGTTGAGAAAGTTAAAGGCAAAACTGGAACAACAGGCAAAATCGGAAGAAGAAATAACTATCGCTGCCGCTAAGGAAAAACGTGCTATAGTTGAGGAAAAATTGCAACAGGTTAGGGCAGAATTGGAAAGATTACGTCTCCAAGCAGATCAAGTTTTACCCGCAGAAGCGCAGCAGGAAGCTGAAACTTTCCGCGCTAGAGGAGAAGCGGCAATTTTTGAAGAAAATGCCAAAGCTGAAGCCTTGGTTAACGAATTATTTGCAGAAGTCTGGCAAAATACCGGCAGCGAAGCAGAAGCAATTTTCTTGATTCAACAGTTAGAAACTATCCTGGAGGAGGCGATTAAAATTCCTAAACGATTACACCTCGAGCGAGTTAATATCGTTGATAATGGTGATGGTAAATCCCTGGCTGCCCTGATCAAAGTCTATCCCGAAATCGTCAATCAATTCCTCGCCAGTGTCCATCAAACCCTCGGTATTGATGTGGTGGGAACTCTCACCAATAAAATTGAAAAATAGCAGTCAGAAAACCTACTAGACAGGCCTTCTAAAATAGATTGTTACCGAGATCGAGTAGGGTTAAAACCGCCCTCGATCTCACCGATAAGAATCCCCGTCTTTTGCAAGCGGGGAAATGTCAACTCATCAATACTTGGGACTCTATCAATCGATTTTCCCAGTCGAAGCAGCATTGATTATAAACTTGCTAAAACCTCTTTAGCGGCGGCCAAAGTCCGTTCGATATCGGCCTCTGTGTGAGCTAAGGAAGTAAAACCAGCTTCAAACTGGGAAGGAGCTAGATAAACGCCTCTTTCTAACATTCCCCGGTGAAAACGACCGAATTTAGCCACATCGGCCTTTTTGGCATCTTCATAGTTATGCACGGGGGAGCCGGTGAAAAACATTCCGAACATAGCGCTAATATAACCTCCAGAAACGCTATGACCAGCATCTCTAGCCACTTTCAGCAGCCCTTCAGTTAAGGATTTGGTCACTTTATCGAGATATTGGTAGGTGCCGGGGCGCTGGAGTAACTCGAGGGTTTTAATTCCCGCCGTCATGGCCAAAGGGTTGCCGGATAAGGTTCCCGCTTGGTACATCGGGCCGGCCGGAGCCACCATCGCCATAATATCGGCCCGACCACCGTAGGCCCCCACTGGCAGCCCACCGCCGATAACTTTGCCCAGGGTGGTTAAATCGGGGGTAATGCCGAATTTTTCCTGAGCGCCACCGTAGGCGATGCGAAATCCGGTCATTACCTCATCAAACATTAACAGGGACCCGTATTCCTTGGTTAATTCCCGCAATCCTTCTAAAAAGCCAGCATCCGGCACGATAAAGCCAGCATTACCCACCACTGGCTCTAAAATCACCCCGGCAATCGAGTCGGGATTCTCGACAAAGAGGGCTTTTACCGCTTCCAGGTCATTGTAGGGGGCGGTTAAGGTGTTGTTAGTGGTGGTTTTGGGAACCCCCGGCGAGTCGGGTAGGCCCAGGGTGGCTACACCAGAGCCAGCTTTAACCAGGAACATATCGGCGTGACCGTGGTAACAGCCCTCGAATTTGATGATTTTATCCCGGCCGGTAAAAGCCCGCATTAAGCGCAGGACGGACATACAGGCTTCGGTGCCGGAATTGACAAAACGCACCATTTCAATGCTGGGAACAGCATCAATCACCATTTCAGCGAGAATATTTTCCTGGACACAGGGAGCGCCAAAACTGGTCCCTTTATCTAGGGCCTGGTGTAGGGCGGCAATCACTTCGGGATGGGCATGACCACAGATAGCCGGCCCCCAAGTTCCCACATAGTCGATGTATTCGTTACCGTCCACGTCACGAATATAGGCCCCTTTGACGCTTTCAAAAACGATGGGTTGACCACCGACGGATTTAAAGGCCCGCACGGGGGAACTTACACCCCCCGGCATTAATTTTTGAGCGGCTGTAAAGATTTCTTTCGATTTTGTTGTTTGATACGAAGATGTGCTAACCAATCCTGTCTCCTTGTCTATTTGAGTCTATCGATTCCGGGGAATGCCCGGAGCTTTGTTTTGTTAACTTCCTGCTGCTTGTTCCATTTTAAAGATCACCAGCCTACATTTTACGCAATTTTTTCCCTAAGAAAGATGCTGGTCGGCTCAAGTCTCGCTATTGTTAACTTGTAGCTTGATCCTTAACAACTTATGTAATTGGCTGAGAAGGGGCGAAAATTTCACTTTTGACAATTTTTCCACAATCTTTTTAGAATTGCCAGAAAAACCTAGCAATGGGCGAAGTTATTGCTATTGATAGATTTTAGACCGGAAAGAGCGATCGAAAAAAGCTCCGGTTTTCCACAGATTTTCCACAGGGGAATTCTTGCTATTATTTCTTAGCGTACAAAAAAACTATTCCTGCTATGAAATTTACCAGTAGTCAAAGCGAACTCAACAGCAATTTATCCCTAGTTAGTCGGGCCGTTGCCAGTCGTCCTACCCATCCGGTGTTGGGCAATGTTCTCTTTTGTGCCGATGAGGAAAAGGGCGAAATTAGCCTGACTGCTTTTGATTTGAGTTTAGGGATTCGCACCAGTTTTCGGGCCGAGGTGGTGGAAGGGGGCAAGATTACCCTGCCGGCAAAATTACTTAACGATATTGTCTCTCGTTTGGGAGAGGGGGAAATCACTATCTCTGTGGAAGAAAACGAGAATGATGAGGAGCATAGTCTCGCTTTCCTGAAAACTGCCTCGGCACAGTTCCAAATTCGCGGCATGAAAGCCGATGAGTTCCCAGAATTGCCCACGGTGGCCGATGGGGAAATTGTTAATTTACCTATAGTTGCCTTGACAGAGGGACTAAAAGGCGCTTTGTTTGCCGCTAGTGGCGATGAAACTAAACAGGTGTTGACGGGGGTGCATTTAACTAAAACCGTCGATTGTCTAGAATTTGCCGCTACGGACGGTCATCGTTTAGCGGTGGTACAAACTCCCCTAGAGGAGGTGGAAAGTGCCTCTGGTGGCTTTAATGTCACCATTCCGGCCCGGGCCCTGCGAGAATTGGAAAGAATGATGTCAACAAAACAAAATATCGAGACTATTACTCTGCATGTGGATGATTCTCAAGTCATCTTTGAAATGGGGGAACAGAGGTTAACCAGTCGTAAGTTAGAAGGGGCCTATCCCACTTATAATCAGTTAATTCCTAAATCCTTCGAGCGTTCTTTGGTTTTAGACCGCAAACAGTTAATCCGTTGTTTGGAATTAGTGGCGGTTTTATCGGACCAAAAGAATAATTTAGTCAAGTTTAGTCTCGATAGCGAAAATGACCGTTTATCCCTAGCGGTGGAATCTCCTGATTTAGGTAGCGCCAAAGAGTCCATGGCGGCAGAAATTCAGGGAGAAAGTGGCGATATTGCCTTTAATGTTAAATATTTGATGGACGGTTTGAAGGCTTTACCCAATAATGATATCCAAATGCAGTTAAATGCTAGTACCCAACCGGTTATTTTTACCCCCTTGGGAGGTTTAAAGATGACCTATTTGGTGATGCCGGTACAAATTCGTCAGTAATTTTTCTCTAGAAGCGATTATCAATAGCTTGTCTAACAATTAGGGGTTGTTAGTCCCAACCCCTAAAAATTTTAATCACAGCCTTTCTCATAAAGATGAAGTATGAACATCGGGATTGAGCAGATAATCTGGCTATGCTACCACATCATGAGGAGCGGTGTAGTATGACATTTTATGTAAAATAAACTACTAATAGTTGACATTGTCAGAAAAGTCAATTATTATTAAAAGCGAAACTCTATCAAAATGTGATTATGCCCGATGGAGATAAAGTTCACAGTAAGCTTCCTTGGCGATATCAAAGACCCTATCAGCGTCTTTGTGAAAGTAAAACGAGTTCTCAGGAGTCTGCATGGGAACTTATGAAGGCTTTATTGCAAGATATTCAGCAAAAAGGGGATAATTTTTTAAAAACTGCCCAATTATTAGCGGAAGAGCTTGAAAATCATCTTCTGACCATTAGATTTCAGGGAAACTTAGCTCCCTTTAGAGAAGATATTGATAAATTCATCAAAAACTCTAATCTTTCGCATCGTAACCAACAAATACTTATTCAAGCCATTCAAAATACTCTAAAAAAAATACAAAATAATACTTTCACTAATAATTTAAAAGAAGAGATGATCGCAGAATCTTTTAAGATAATTCTGCGCGTAAACTTTATCGGAAAACTTCCTTTAAATCAAGCTCATTACGCTGGAGTTGATGATCAGACGCTTCGGCAACGTGTCAATGAGATGACTCCAGAAATTGAATCAATCATTTATACATTATCTAAAAAAGCAAATCAAAAAGGAAGTGTTAAGGATTTACGATTGCCTAGAGGAAAAAATAGACAAGTTATAGGTATGGATGAAGATTTATCAGGCTCTTCGGGACTTGGTATGGTTCGATAGGGGGGCATAAATCGACTTAATCCTTATCTGGCAAGAGATTTAATTGATTAGTTCGCTCCAGATCGCAAACAATTGACAAAAATTGCGGCAATGTCTGTCTCTATAAAGGTTTCATTCCTTATAACCCCGTCCATTGCATAAGACAAACCGAAGAACCATTTATCATGAGCAAGATTTATACATTAGAGTTTAGTTCAATTCAAAATACTCAAGGAACAGTTTGTTTTACCGACCATGCTAGAGATCAGCAAGTTAATGTGAGTATTAATATTGATGACACGGGTTTTCAGTGTCGTCTAAAAGTAGAATATCCCTCTAAAATCGCCGACTTAATTGATTTGGCAGTGGCGATTCATGGTTCGGATCGCCTTGTTAGACAGCCATTCGATCAACCTCCATGTCAAATAAAAGTAATCCTTCCAGTTCGTAATCCAGATTTGTTAAATAGTAAATTATTTCAAGAAAAGCTAGAAAAATTAATGCACTGGGCTACGGGAAGTAATTGGTGTTTTTCTTTTACAAAACGGGATGCTCAAAAACGCTCTGCCGAAGAAAATACTCTATTCGATCTTCCTATTGATGTTAATGAAGTTGCACTTTGGAGCGGAGGATTAGACGCTCTCGCTGGACTTTATAACAGAATATGCGATGCTCCAAACGGTTTATTCATTTTATGCGGATCGGGTAGCAATGATATAATTTTTAAAATCCAAAAACAGACCTTTAATGCGATTGAGTTTTTATTTCCTAATCGTTTAAAGTTGTATAGAGTACCTATACGTTTTTCTAATAGTAAAAAATGCCCTAAAAACCCCATCTCTCGATCCCGCGGTATTGTTTTTACGTTAATTGGCTCTGCTTGTGCTTATTTAATGGGCAAGAGAGTCTTAAATGTTTATGAAAATGGAATCGGTGCGATTAACCTTCCCTATCGTGATTCTGCTCTAGGTTTAGATCATACTCGTTCAGTTCATCCTAGAACATTAGTAATGGTGAGTGAGCTTATATCAATTCTCTGGGAAGAATCGTTCAAAATTGAAAATCCTTTTCTTTTTTGGACTAAAGCCCAAATGTGTCAAGTGCTAGTTAAAAATCAGGCAATTGATTTAGCCTTTTTGACCAAATCTTGTGATCAACCCCTTCGTCAAAATCCGAGCCAATGTGGATATTGTTCATCTTGCTTAATCCGAAAACAGTCTCTTGTAGCCGCAGAAATTGAAGACAAAACTAAATATTATATTTCCCATGCAAGTTCTTCGATTAAGCAGGATTACTATTTATATTTAAATAATATACTCGAACAGGTTAAAACCTTGTATAATTTACTTAATACTTCTGATGAATTTGATCAACAATGGAATGCCATGACTAACCAATATCCTCAATTAGAATACGAAATTTTAGATTATTTAGAATTAACTTATCATCATTTAAGTCGCAATGATATACGGTATTCATTATTAAATCTTTATCGAAATTATATAGACGAATGGAATCGGGTGAAATCTAAAGTTCAAGCGACTATTGAGGATTACAATCATGACGAATAATATCCTCGATCGCATTAATCTCAACGACTTAGGAAAACGACTCAAACAAGCGCGAGAACAGCGCGGCATGACGCAAGAAGCGGCGGCAAAAATTATCGAGGTGGCGCGGACAACCCTAGTGGCGATTGAAAAAGGGGAGCGCCGTCTCAAATCCTCAGAATTAGTAAAACTCGCTCGCGCTTACGGTAAAAGTGTTAGTGATTTTCTTGTCTTGACTCCTCCGATTGAATCTTTCGAGGTACAATTTCGTTCCGCTTCTCGTCGTGGTGAAGCGGAAAAAACGGAAATACAGTCTGTGATCTTGCGCTTCCAAGAATTCTGTCAAAATTACCTTGAATTAGAAGAACTAATGAAGTCGCCTTTACCCCGTAACTATCCCCCCGAATATCATCTAGATGATACTTTTCCCATTAATATTATCGCCGAAAGTATCGCCAATGCGGAAAGACAACGATTAGGTTTAGGAGATAAACCGATTTCGCTATTACGAGATATTTTAGAGCAAGAAGTAGGAATCAGAATTTTTTATCTGCCCATGCCTTCCCAATCGAAATGCTCGGAAATGTATAGCTATAATGAAACCATAGGAGCTTGTATCGCAATTAACGCTAATCACCCGCGAGAACGTCAACTGTGGTCATTAGCCCACGGTTATCTACATTTTTTAGCCCATCGTTATCATCCCGTGATCGATTATCTCGATGAATATCAAAGAATGCCTAAAAGTGAACAATTAGCGGAAGCTTTTCCGAAATATTTTCTCATGCCCACCAGTAGCTTACTGAAACGTTATAATGACATTAAAAGATCGCAAGGTAAATTTACTCCTACCCATTTAATTACCTTAGCTCATTACTACGGTGTTTCGATACAAGCACTATGCTATCGATTGGAAGAAATGCAATTGCTGCCATCGGGTACTTATAACAGATTAAAGGATAGTGGATTTAAAATCCGAAAAGCGCAACAGGAACTAGGCTTAGAAAATAATCCTAATAAATCCTACGATTTAACTCCTACTCATTATCAACATTTAGCGATCGAGGCTTACAATCGAGAACTAATTACTGAAGGTGCTTTCGCTCATTTTTTAGGTGTTGATCGCCTAGAAGCTCGTCGGCTCGCCGAGATATTGCGTGAACCATCACAGGAATTAACCGAAGACTACAGAGATATTGATTTAACTAAAATCAAATAAGTAGGGGAGAGGCTATTAACCTTATGCTGAAGCGATCCTCCCCTATTGTTTTCGATGCCTGTTGTGTTTTTAATCTGATAGCTTCTGGTTGTTTTTTAGAAATCATTACGGCTATTCCCACTCAAATTACAATCGCGCAAACAGTTTGGGAAGAGGAATTGATTAACTTCGATCGCTTTGAAGAAAGTGACAGACTCCAGCTAGATGAATCGGTTAAAAACAAAATCATCCAAATTGTTGATTTTGAATCCGAATCAGAAACTGATCTTTTTGTCAATTATGTCGCTATTTTAAAAGATGATGGAGAGTCGGCAAGCGGAGCGATCGCTATTTCCAGAGGCTGGGCAATTGCGACGGATGACAAACAGGCAACGAACTTATTTCGACGGGAAAAACCAAACCTAGAGATCCTCTCGACTCCTGAAATTCTGCAATATTGGGCGGAAAAAAATAAGATTAGCGATCAAGATTTGAAAAACGTTCTCAAATCGGTTCGAGTCAAAGGACGATATTCACCCCCGCGAGAACATCCTCTGGCCAATTGGTGGGCGAGCATTACCCAGAATTAGAAAAATACTGGTATAACTCGTCAAATTTTTCGATAATTTTGCAAAAACACTCGATTGTATCGCAAATTCTGGTTAATTAATACCAATTATCCATCGACCGGAAAATTGAGGCATCGGGGAACACAGTGGGATTACCACTAGCGTCGATTTTTTGCCGTAATTCTCGCAGTTGTTGATTGCCGATGAGAAAATCACTTTCTACTAATTGATAGGGCAGTACATTATTATTTAAAGCATACACTGCCGTGATGCCAGCAGCTACCCCAGAGGACCACTCGAAGGAATGGACACGATAGGCGGCCGCGGCAATATGACTGAGAGCGATACTTTTACCCGCTATCAGTAAATTATCGATTTTTTGGGGAATTATAGCCCTTAAAGGGATCTCGAAGGGGTAAGCTTGGCCCTGTCCCTGTCTTTCTCCTGCTTTTTCTGTATTACCCGGTTTTTCGGGGGGATGTTCCGTCATGCAGGGATGAAAATCAATCGCATAGTGACCGATACCGACGGAATCGGGGTAAATAGTCGATCGCTTGCGTTTAACGGCCTGATCGGGGGATAATGTGCCATCAAGTACGGAAAATCCCTCTAATCCTGCCAAGGTGGCAATTAAGCGCCGATATTCTGCCGGAGAAAGATTTTGACGATAGAAATCGCTTTGAAAATTTTGTCGGGAAATATCGATTTCCGTGACGGTAAAACCAGTGGGGAAAGTCAGGGAAGGACGACCGATAATCCGTCTTGCTTCCCGAATATAGGGATATTTTGACAAACCGTGGGCAGTTCCCATGGGAGAATCAAAACCGGAGAGATAACGGTTATTCAAATGGGGAACTTTTACCCCGTCCCCTAACTGGGAATCGGTGGTTCCTTCTACTAACCAATAATAGTAGGAAATGGCGTGTTCTTCGCCCCTTGCGAGGGTTTCGGTGCGTAATCCTCCCATCCATCCCCCCGGAGATAACTGTCCTAACTTTTGCAACTGTTCACGGGTGTAGATAAAGTTATCCTTCGCAGTCCCCGGACGATAATCATTTCCCCAGGTCCAATTCTGCATGGAAATATCCCCCGGGACGGGTTCGGTAAAAGTAATTCCCCCAAAGGTTTTCTCTTTACCCAGTTGCGGACTCCAAATACGACGATAGGTGAAAACTAGGTCAAAATCGGCTAATCGCGGCAATTCATAGCTAAAATAGGGGGCATAGCGTTCATAATAAACGGGTTTCTCGTGGGTTTGTGGTTTTTCTGTTTCCTCCATGGCGAAGGTATAGGTAAAGCCTTGGGTACAGTAGGGGTCTCCAGTGACGCTAGAGGAAGAAGGTTCGAGATAACTGCGCTTATCGACACCTAAACGGTAGGGAATATCTGATAATCCGATTATTTCCCCAGTTTCGGTCGCTTCAATCACATACCAATCTGCTAATTGATTCGGTTGGGAGGATTTGGGGACAAAACGGAGGATTTTCTTATCAAAACGGGGAGAATTTTCGTAGCGATAGATATCCTCCATTTTTTGCGATAAAAACTCGGTATTTAGGGGAGGAGTACCTTTTGCGGGACTATGTTGAATGGCAATTACACTGGTAATCTGTTGACCGGTGCCGCGATTGGGTAAAGTTTCAATATTTAATTCTTTGACTACCGTGGAGGGAAACCATTTCAGGGTTCCTTTACCTTTTTTGGCAGCGTCTTCTAACTGTTGAAATAATAATTTATGTCCGTCAAAAGGGAAAAAACAAGACCCACTTACCCAACATTCCCCGGGGTTTTGTTTGTCGTAATGTTTTCTAATTCTTTCCCTAAATTCTAGATAACCTTTCGGGAAAAATAATTTTTCTCTTTGTGTGCGTCTTTCATCTAATGCGGAGGTTCCCTGAGAAGATATCTGTCCCCCCACCCAGTCGGTAATCTCGGTTAAACAGACGGTTTTTCCTAATAATAAGGCTTCGTAGGCCGCACCGGCACCGGCTAAACCACCACCCACCACCAGAATATCACAGCCGACGCTTTGATCCGGTTCTCGTGGGGGGGCTGCTAGGGTAAGGGGAGTGAAAGCTTGTAGGAGAAATAATCCCAGAGAGAGGGATTTAAGAGGAGTAAAGTGATGATTGAAAATTTTAGGGGACATTATTGACAAATATCAATGTTGTGGCTGAGAGTTTCCTCTTTCTTTGAAGAAGTAGCCAGGGCATCTGTTCCTGAAATCCTGATTGTTTTTTTTGGGCGATATTGAGAACTTTGTAGCTTGATGCTGGCTTTTGAGAGATTATACACCTTCAAGCTGACAATCGATCGCTTTTCTGGAAATGTCTTGACAAAATAGAGATATCCTGATTCGGTGTCACTCCCTTTGTTATCCCTTGTCATCCTTGCTAAGTTAAATGCAAAACAAACCCGGGTAAGACATCTTCCCCAGATAAAGTAGCAGGTAAATTAATAATTTCGACACCGCTATTTAGTCGGTAGATTTCCACCTGCTGCTGTTGCGGATTAATCAACCAACCCAAACGTAAACCACTGGCTAAATATTCGCGCATCTTGTCGCGTAAAGAGGTTAGGGAATCAGTACGAGAACGTAATTCAATCACAAAATCGGGACACAAAGGTGGGAACTTTTCTCGCTCTTCTGCGCTCAAAGCTTCCCATCTTTCCCGTTTTATCCAAGCAACATCAGGAGAACGATATCCTCCCTTTGGTAAACGAAAAATTGTCGAAGAACTAAAGACTTTACCAGAATTACTTTGACGATTCCAAATCGTTACATCAGCAATTAAATCAGCTTCTCGATTACCACTATTTCCACCCACGGGAGGCATAATTAACAATTCTCCTTTTTGATTACGTTCTAAATTCCATGTTTGATTAGCCTGACAGAGATGATAAAATTGTTCATCGGTCAGATTAACTGTCTCTAGATTTAACACTACCGTTTCCATAATCACTTCTACTTTTTGCTACTTTATACACTATACCTTAATCCTAAGAATGGCTATATCATTGGGTGCATCTCAAGCTATTTAGCTAATTGACTCTCTAAAAATTCTCGCCAATCGGGATTAGTAGTGTCTAGGGAAATTAGATAGGGTTGTTCTTTTTCATGAAAAGGTTCTGTTTTTTCAATTTGGGCATTTAAAACCTCGATAGTAGCATCAGAAATATCGCCTTTTCTAGCGGCAATCCGTTGTTTTAAAACTTCTATAGGTGCGTGACAATGGACGATATGAAAAGGAATCTGTAAATTTTGGGCATAGGTTAATAAGGGTTCTCGCCAAGCAAATTTATCGTAGCGTGCATCGAGAATAACCGGATAACCTAAAGTTATTAAAATTCGTGCTAATTCCGCCAGTCTAGCGAAGGTTTTTTGACTCATTTCGAGACTATATATGTCTAGACTTCCTGTTTGATTTAAGTCAATTCCAGCCAAATGTTTGCGAACTGCATCGGAACGAATCTGAATAGCATTAAGATTTTTAGCAATTACTTTCCCTATGGTACTCTTACCCGATGCAGAAAATCCCGACATCAGAATTAATCTCGGTTTCTGCGGTTGGGTGTACTGCCAAGCTAATTGATAATAATCCTGTGCATTGGCTTTAATTTTCTCAGAAAAACTGTCACCATCAAGCAGAAAACTATTGACTTTTGCCCTCACATACGCTTGTCTAGTCAGGTAGAGAGGCAAGACTTTTAAACCCTCCCAGTCGGCGGTTTGTTCTAGATAAGTATTGACAAATAAATTAGCGAAATCTTCTCTCCCCCTAGCGGTTAAATCCATCGCTGTAAAAGCAATATCATACATGACATCAACGAAGCGAAAAGATTCATTAAATTCTATGCGATCAAATAATTGTATTTCTCCCTGCCACTGACAGATATTATTTAAATGTAAGTCGCCGTGACATTCGCGAATCATCCCTTTTATTTGTCTTTCCTCTAACCAATCTCGGTGTTCTGCGAAGAATTTATCTGTATAAGCTTTCGTTTCATCGTATTGTTTTTGGGTTTGGACAAAATTAATATATTTCTCGGTTTGTTGGTAGTTTTCATCAAAAGCTTGTTTAACAATTTCCAAATTGCCAAACTGAGTAATATAGGAATTAGTCACAGCTTGCCGATGAAATTGCGCCACTTTTTCAGCCAAAGACTCGATCGCTTTTTCCGTTAGTTCTCCCCGTTCAAAAATTTTACTCAGTAAACATTCTTGGGGAAACTGATTCATTTTTAAAATGTATTCTATCACTTTTCCTTTGCCATTTAAACTTATGCTACCCTGTTCTTCATTAATTGACAAAACTTCCAGATAGATATTAGCGGCAACTTTTTTATTTAACTCTAGTTCCTGTTCTAGATAATATTTTCTCTTTTCTAAAGTGGAGAAATCCAAAAAATTATAATTAACTGGTTTCTTGACTTTATAGGCATAATCTCCTGTCAAGAAGATAATGGAAGCATGGGTTTGGATAATTTCAACGGGAATTTTGACAGAATGAGAATAAAAGTCGGGATTTTTTAATTCTTCGATTAATCGGTTGCTATCCATAGGGAGAATTCCTCCGGGGTACATCTCATTTTTGTAAATTTACTAAGTTGGGATTTTTAAAGGGAAAATCTCTACTAAAATCGGGCTTTATTTCTGATTTTATCACTCAATCTTGGCCTTTGAGGGTTTCTACTCCCCGAAACCCGTTAGGGAGTACAGGACTGTGAGTACAGGTCGCGCAGTTTCAGATGTCCGTGCAGGAAGTACCTCTTCCAAACGCTGGAAAGCATTAGCTTGACAAGTGGGATCCTGACACTGGGTGGTCATACATTTGTACCAGTTTAAGGATGACTGATAAGTAGTCGTGCAAAATTAATTTCCTAGTCGAGACTCCGAGACTCCGAGACTCCGAGACAGCTATCAGGGATCAGATTTGAGTTTTTAGTTCACTGTTTACTGATCACAGCAAAAAGCGTTCAACTGACGGCTTAGATGTGTAATTAATTTTGCTTAGGTACTTAATTGCTGATTGTCGGTAAACTGTTGACTATCTAAATTACTCGTTAAGACTGCATGGGAGCGGGGTCAGCTTTAAGCGAAGGAATTAGGGGTACAGTTAGCTGGAGATAATTTTGGCACCGGCTATTCCTACTTAAGTTATATGGCTCTCTTATTCTTTGTGTGATAGGTTTAACTTAATATAGAAGCGATCAATCTTTGTGTCCTTTGTGTCTTTGTGGTTCGTTCCAGTCGCTCACTAGCAGGACTGTGTCTTAGAATATATTTTACCCATCAAACCCAAGAGAGCCGTTATAATTATAAGTCCCCCCCCCAACAGTTTGAAGAGCGATCGAACCCTTATCCAATATTTACCATCAAAAAGCAAGCATTTAGCCATGTTATCGACTATGATCGGCCTAGGGCAGAATTTGAAGAAGTACAAGGATTTTGGTTTACTCAGGCCTTGAAACCAGAAGATGTGACACAATTACTGTTAAGTAACTGTCCTGAATCACACCCAAAACTTTATTGAGAAAATAAATTAACTTAAAGACGAATAAGCCATAGCTTTTGAGAGAACAAATTAACTTATATTTTTACTTTTGTCGAGGTGCCGAAAAAATGATTAATGGTTCATCCAATTCCCGTTATCTCCTGATTGTGGAAGATCCTCAGGGTAGAAAAACAATTACCCTAGAGGACATGAAATATTCTCTGGGTCGTAAGTCCGATAATCAAATTGTTCTTCGCTCCAAACACGCGTCTCGCTATCATGCGACTTTAATTAAAAAGAGTATTGATCGCCAGAATTTTTCCTATTGGATTCTTGATGGTGATTTAGAGGGAAATAAAAGTCATAATGGCATTTATGTCAATGGGAATAAATGCTTAGTTCATGAATTAAAAGATGGTGATTTAATTAACTTTGGCTGTGATATAAATGCCAGTTTTCATTTAATAGTCAGTCAAGAAAAAAGAGAGGAAGAACCAGTTGAAAGTCTAGGACAGTTTCAAGTAAATCCGACGGAAAATGGAACCGATTCTAGCTATGATGACCCCCATGCCAAAAGTACCTTAATTCTTCATCAAGCTCCATCGCAAATCATAAGTTTTAATAGCAAGATTCAAGAGGAATATTCTTCGTTTGTTCTCACGGATTTACCTAACCGTTATGTCTTTAATGAATATCTATCAAGTGCTATTAATAATGCCCAGAAAAATAATAAACTGATCGGGCTTTTATTGGTGGATATGGGGCGGATAAGAAATGTCAACAGTCAACTAGGTTATCGACTGGGAGATAAACTATTAAAAATTTTAATTGAACGTTTAAGAAAAAGTTTGCGGTCAGAGGATATAGTCGCCCATTGGAGAGGGTACGAATTTATTATCCTGCTGTCACACATTAATGATGCTAATGATCTAGAAAAGGTTGGTCAAAGAATTATTAAAACCCTAGAAAGTAATTACGAAATCGAAAATCACTCCCTAGTCGTGCGATTAAGTTTAGGTTCAGTTATCTATCCCCCCGACGGCACAGACAGGAAAGTAATATTACAGAAACTGGAGGAAAATTTAGTAGAAGTCAAGAATAATATAAATAATAACTCCCAGATAGAGTCGGTTAATGTTCACCCCAAAAATAATCGTAGTTCTAAAGTTGAATATTTTCTCTATCAGGCAATGAGAAATAATGAATTAGCTCTTTACTATCAACCGCAAGTTAATATTCTTCAGGGGCAAGTGGAAGGATTGGAGGCATTATTGTGCTGGTTACACCCTCAATTCGGATTAATCCCCCCTAATCGTTTTTTACCCTTAGTCGAAGAAAGCGAGTTAATCCTTGAGCTTAATCGTTGGGTACTAAAAAATGCCTGTCAACAGGCACAAATATGGCAGCAGGGGGGATTATTATACACTCCCATCTCGATCAATTTGTCCCCACACCAATTGCGCGATCCCCAGTTGCTCACCAACCTAAAACAAGTCTTGACTGAAACCAAAATCGGGCCTTTCTTTCTGGAGGTAGAAATAACCGAGACAAGTTTACTGGAAAATAGCCGCGAAACCGGTCGAATTCTTGGGGATTTGCAGAAATTGGGTATTAGTATTACCCTCGATGATTTTGGCAGCGGTTACGCTTCGATCGCCTATCTCGAGCAATTTCCCGTGAAAAAACTGAAAATAGAGCAATCTTTAACAAAAAAACTGACTGATGCTCCCCAAGATACCCGTTTTATCTCGTCATTGCTGGCGATAGCGAAAAGTTTTAACTTAATAGCGATCGCCAAGGGAGTAGAAACCCAACAACAATTAGAAATCCTGCAAGAATTAGGTTGTGAGAGAATGCAAGGCAATCGCATCAGTTGCCCTCTAGCAGTGGAGGAAATGACGACATTTCTCCACACCCACCGCACCCTCTCAGTAATCAGTGATCAGTGATCAGTTAGCAGTTATCAGATATGGGTTTTCAGTAAGGAGGAGTAAATAGGGTTTGCGGCAAAAAGCTTTTCCTAGGGGCAGGGTGTGGGCTTCGGCCGTGAGCTCAGGCTTCGACGGTGAGCTCACGGCCGAAGCCTCTTGCCTCTTGCCTATCTTCACTAGGAAATTAATTTTGCACGACTACTTAACAGTGCTGTCCTTTCACTGATCACTGATCACTGTTTACTGATAACTGATAACTGATAACTGATAACTGATTTTGGTCACTGATTCCGGTATGATCTGAACAGAGAATCTAGTATTAAATACTTACTCATTCTAGCGTGAGGCTCTCGCCGAACCTGTCAGCAGCAGAAATTTGTAGCGGCGGGGTACTGCTGGATCCAGAGTCTGGTTTAATTACATACTATAGGGTTAACAATTAGTTGTGTATTTAGAGGGAAACTATGGCCAATAAGCCAGAGCGCGTGGTTCTAATCGGTGTAGCTGGGGACTCCGGTTGTGGGAAATCTACTTTTTTACGTCGTTTGACCGATTTATTCGGGGCCGAGTTTATGACAGTGATCTGTTTAGATGACTACCATTGCCTCGATCGCAAACAGAGAAAAGAGGTGGGTGTCACCGCACTCAATCCGAAAGCGAATAACTTTGACCTAATGTATGAGCAGATTAAAGCTCTCAAGGGAGGTCAAGCCATTAATAAACCTATTTATAATCATGAAACGGGGATGATCGATCCCCCCGAAATCATCGAACCGAATAAGGTAATCGTGATCGAGGGACTACACCCCTTATATGATGAACGAGTCCGGTCCCTATTAGATTTCAGCGTTTATCTCGATATTAGCGATGAAGTCAAAGTTAACTGGAAAATTCAACGGGATATGGCCGAGCGCGGTCACACCTATGATGATGTGATGGCGGCCATTAATTCTAGAAAACCCGATTTCAGTGCCTATATCGATCCCCAAAGACAGTACGCTGACGTGGTGATTCAAGTGCTGCCCACCAAATTACTTGAAGATCACGAAAGTAAATTACTGCGGGTCCGTTTAATCCAGAAAGAAGGGGTAGAAAACTTTGAACCCGCTTATCTGTTTGATGAAGGTTCCACCATCGATTGGCGGCCCTGTGGTCGTAAATTGACCTGCACTTATCCCGGTATTAAACTCTACTATGGTCCAGATGGCTTCTTGGGCAATGAAGTGTCGATTCTGGAACTAGATGGTCAATTCGATAACCTAGAAGAAATGATCTACATCGAAAGCCATTTGAGCAAAACTGGCACTAAATACTACGGTGAAATGACGGAATTACTGCTCAAACACAAGGATTATCCCGGTTCCACCAATGGTACGGGTTTATTCCAAGTATTGGTCGGTCTCAAAATGCGTGAAACCTACGAAAAACTAATGGCAGCCGAAGCAAAAGTGGCAGCGTCAGTCTAGTTTTTGCGTTTTGACCGAACCGGCATCCTATATGGTTAGGGTGCCGGTTTTTTTTAAGCTACTAATCCCGATCGCAGGGCCAGCACTGCCGCTTGAGTCCGATCATCCACAGAGAGTTTATTTAAGATATTGCGGACATGGGTTTTCACCGTGCCGATGGTGATATAGAGTCGGCTGGCAATCTGAGCATTACTACAACCCGCAACAATCAGATCGAGAATTTCTAGCTCTCGTTGCGTTAGGGGCGCATTTTCCAATAATTGACGATATTCTGGGTCAAGGCCGTGAATTGCCACTGTTTTCGACCTGGCAGCCCCACCCACGGGAACTGTTTGGCGCACTTGTTGCAGGATAATATTGGCGATCGCAGGATCGATCCAGGGATTGCCTTCCTGGGTGTAATAAATCGCCTCGACTAATTTATCGACGCTAATATCCTTCATACAGTAGGAATCGGCCCCAGCAGCAAAAGCCGCTAAAACCTGTTCTGGGGTTTTGTGCATGGTTAGGATCAGGATTTTCGTGGCCAAGCTGTCTTCGCCCTGATTTTGTTGGAAGCGTCGCACTAACTCGATCCCATCGATCATGGGTAAACCTATATCGATGATCGCCACATCGGGTTTAGTCTCCTCTAGCAGTTTCAGTCCCTGTAATCCACTGATCGCTTCCCCTACGACTTGAATTCCCTCCCGATGCTGGAGAGCCGCCACTAACCCCATGCGCGTTAGATCGTGATCTTCTACAACGACAACCCGCACTATATTCATATTTTTTGACGAGTTTTGGCAAATTGGACGTTGCTTTGCTAATTTTGAATTTTGGATTATTAGAGTCCCCCCCAACATTGACTTCACTCCGTTCTCCCTTTCTTGAATTCCACTTTCTTATCTTCATCCGGCAATTTCCTTTTTCCAGTTGATTTTATTTCTACTTACTAAAAGTAAGGCCTGCCAAGATACTTAAATCCCCCTCAAATTTACCTAAATCTACACTTTACCGTTCGGAGCTTGGTCTTTACCCTTCCATTATAACATCGTTTAAATCTCGATTAGGTAAAGATTTAACAGGAATAAATTTTCGAGCTGCTTGGGTTTTAAGAGAATAAAACCAAGCTCTGGTTCATTTAATTTTTTTAGACTATCTCAACACAAATCTTTTAAGTAAACAAAAAGATCTATCTGGGGATTAACTAAGATTAATTAAGCTGAATAATAGCATTTAACTATATAGCGTTTCCTAAGCTAGTGAGGTACACCTGTTTTTCTTCCCCTTTGCCTTTTGCCTTTTGCCTAAAACCCATAACTTTTGTACCTCAGCAGACTGAAAAACGCTATAGATAAGCTAAGACGCATTTAACCCGCTTATTCTTAGATTAGCCGAACCTCCCCCAATCCTTTGACTGTTGCCTTTTGCCTCTTGCCTCGTCTCAACAAGCAATTTAAATTAGGAACAGCTTAAAAGCAAATCCTAATCATTGTCTTCCTTGATGTTATGCCCCTATGCCATTTCGGTCTATTTGTCAATAGTGATCTTACCCATTTTCCCCTTGTCCGTCACCTCCAATTAGATTGAGGCGGAATTTTTCCCCACTGTGGCAATCCAGATAAAAATGGTGTCAGTGGGGAAAAAGCTCACCCCTAGTATTCCTGTAAAAAAATTAATTCAGCCGGCGTTACCGCTCCTTTTTCCGTAATGATAGCGGTGATGAAAGCGGCCGGAGTAACATCGAAGGCAGGGTTATAAAAATTAACATTTCTAGGGCAAAGGGTAGTCGTCCCCACCTGATAAATTTCGGCACTATCGCGCTGTTCGATCGGGATACCCGTACCATCCTTAAGGGAAAAATCCACCGTCGATAGGGGGGCAGCCACATAAAAAGGCAGATTATGAGCTTTTGCCACCACTGCGAGGGAATAGGTGCCGATTTTGTTGGCCGTGTCCCCATTGGCCGCAATGCGATCGGCCCCAACGATCACCGCATCGATCAGTTTTTGCTGCATACAGTGGGCCGCCATGCTATCGGTGATCACGGTGACGGGGATTCCCTCCCGCGCACATTCCCAGGCGGTTAATTTTGCCCCTTGCAACCTTGGCCGGGTTTCGTCTGCATACACTTGTATTAATCTTCCCGCCGTCCAAGCGGAACGAATTACCCCTAAAGCAGTACCATAACTGGCCGTGGCCAGGGAACCAGTATTACAGTGGGTTAAAATTGTCAGTTTTTCTGGTTGCTCTGGCAGCGCCAATAAACCATGATGACCGATCGCCCGACAGGTTTCCACGTCTTCTTTTTGGATATTGTGGGCAGTTTCCAGGAGATTTTTGCTAATTATTGCCACTTCTGGGCCACTTTCCCTGGCCACTTTTAACATTCGCTCGATCGCCCAGAATAAATTCACCGCCGTCGGCCGGGTTTGGGCTAATCGATCGGCTATTCTAGTTAAATCGGCCAGAAACTGCTCTTTCTGGTTGGTTTTAATTTCCTGCGCTCCTAAAACCATACCGTATGCAGCCGCTACCCCGATCGCCGGAGCGCCACGGACAATCATCGTTTCGATCGCCCGGGCCATGGCTTCACTGCTGGTGATCTCAACTTCCCCATACTCCATGGGTAAACGGGTTTGATCGATCAGCCAAACTTTGTTATCTTGCCAACGCACGGGATAGATTGAGTTATTCTCGGCATTGTTTGTGGTCATAATTAGTAATCTCCGTAATAGTTGCAAAATTTTGGTTTTTTTGAAGAGGTCTAGTCTCGTGCGCTCTAGTTACTTTAAGCGATCGAGCTTGGATTCTGGTCATAGCTAGATTCGGGTTTAATCTTATACATCCCGAATTTTATCCTTTAGATTCTTGTCTAAGTTTTTGTACTCTTTCTATCTCTTTTCCGGTCGGGTGTAGAGTTTTTTTTTGCGGGTGATTCTCAAGCGTTCGGCTATTCTTGCCACTGTGGCCACACTTAACACTATACCGGTTCTTTCTAGGAATAGTTTCGATAGTTCGGCTAGAGTTGCGTCATTATTTTCCTCAATCAAATCACCGAGGGCGATCATCTGTTCTGGCGTAAGTTTTAAATGACGGCCACATCGATAAGTCTTCGGTCGAATATCTCCCGTTTCTCGAGATTGCTTCAAAAGCTTTTGTACGAAACTTAAGGTTACGCAGAATCTTTTCGCTAATTGTCTTTGAGAGATGGGTTCGTTATAATAACAGTCTAGGATTTTCTGACGGAACTCTACTGGATAGGGTTTCATTTTTTTTACAATTTAGCTATCGATAACATTATACTCATTGAAGACATTATGCTGCTGGGTCGATTGTACCCAGTAATCAGTAGTTCAAAAGTCAATACAAGTGCTTTAGGGTAAAGGTTTACTGATTTTTTTGGGCAGGAAGTTCGGGAATAAATAAAAATAATTTCCTGTCTCCTGACGGCGGACAATTGATGTTTAAGTACCTAAGCAAAATTAATTACACATATCTAACCACCTCTTGCCTCTTGCCTTTTGCCTTTTGCCTTTCTTCACTAGGAAATTTATTTTACACGACTACTTACTTTTCCGCTTGTCTTCTTGCTGCTAATTGGTCTAAAATTTCGGCGTGAACTTGGCGAGTAATTGGATAAAAATAAGCAAGAATTAAGCTAATGATCAGAAAAAATGCCGGTAAAGGCGCAATTGCTAGGCGAATTGCTATTAAAGCACTATCCGGCTGCAGGGGAATTGCTTCTCCTGGTATTCTTGGTTTAAAACCCGATGTTTCTAGAGCAATACCGACAAGAAATAACCCCAAAGCTAAACCAATTTTTTGTAAAAGTACCATAAAAGCATAAAAAATACCTTCTCGACGTTTTCCTGTTTCTAATTCGTCTAATTCAATCACATCAGGAACCATTGACCAAGGAATTAAATAGGCCACAGATACGCCAAATCCCGCCAAAACTGCCAAAATATACATTAAAGTTATTTCTCCTGGTTGGAGCAAAAATAAACCAATTTGGGCGATAATCCAGACAGTCATCCCTAAAAAATAGACTATCTTTTTGTCTAATTTTTGACTAACTGCTTGCCAAAAAAACAACATCACTAAAGCTGTTCCCTGTACTGCTAAAGCAACTAAACCCGATTCTGCTTCCGATAGTCTCATGTAGCTGACGACGTAGTAAACCAAAATCGAGGCGGTTAATTGTACTCCTAACCAAGCACAAAGATAGATGCCAATAACGTATAAAAAGGGACGATTACCAAAAACTATTTTTAATTGTTCTTTCAGGGGAATAGTTTCGGTATTATCAGCAGCTTCTCTCTGTTTAATTGCCGCACCATCCCTGAGATGATTTTCAGTTTTACCATAGTAAATATTTAACCCAGAAACTATCCCTTCTATTCCTAATAAAATTGTAGAAATAGCGATAAAATGTCTGGGATTTGCCCCCATTTTTCCTACTCCATAGACCAAGGAAAGCGCACCGATAACTATAAAAGCAATTGCCAAAACTTTTTTCTGAGCGGGATTGAGAATCGCTTTTGCTCCTCGTTCTTGTAAAACTAAAGCGCACCAAATAATCGCTATAATCGACATTAAAGCACAAACTACACCTAACAATAAAAAAGCTTTATGGAGATCGTTGGCATAGGAGGATGAGACGAGAATATAGAGAATTAATGAGAGAATGCTACCCCCGATCGAAAAGGCAAAACGAAAACTATTTAAGCGGGTTCTCTCATTATAATCATGAGTTAATTCAGGGGTGAGAGCCTGGTAGGGAAGATTGACTACCGTGTAGGTTAAATTAAAAATAATGCCGATAAAAATATAATATAAAAATAACCATAATTGGTTATTAGTCGGGATTAACCACAGTAAAAAATAGCTAATTCCGAAGGGAATCGACCCCAATAACATCCATGGTAAGCGACGACCCCAGATAGTACGAGTTCGATCGCTCCACATACCAATGATCGGATCGTTAATAGCGTCAAAAATTCTCACCACCATCAGCACACTACCGGCTAATCCTGCCGATAATCCTGCCACATCAGTGAGGAAAAATAGCAAGTAAAATACCGAGATATTGGCAGTGATAGCCGGTCCTAAATCGCCAGCACCATAGGCAATTTTTGTGGTTAAATTGAGTCTTTCAGCAGTTAAATGAGCCATAAAAGCAATTACAGAGATTACCATAAGCTTAACCGTTCTGGGGGCATTTGTAACCTTTGTCAGAACGGTTGAGGAACTTTAATTTTTTTTGATCTCTAGTAATTCCTGAAAATATCTAGCATTAAAAGAGGAAGATTGCTCGATGACACCGGGGAAAGAGAAATAGCTTTATCTTTGGCATCCGAGAAAATTCTGACTATTCTATCGCCTTGGTCAGCATTATCAGCTAAACTGGCTAATATCAGTTATTTTAGCTATCAGCATCGAAATTTTTCTTATTCTGGCAGTTAAACGCGAGAATATCGGCTCTCTTGGATTTGGTGAGTAAAATGTATTCTAAGATACATTGCTCCTAGCGAGGGGGTGGAACGAACCACAAAGACACAAAGGACACAAAGATTGATCGATCCTATGTAAGTTAAACTTATCACACAGAACCTAGAAGAGCCGAATATCGACCCGATTGTTCTTTTTCGGACTGTTAGCGGTTAGGACCTATTACTTGGGAAACGATCGAAATAGATCAGGAAAGTGCGATAGTACAGATCAAAGATCGGGGAAAATTTTTTCGCCAAACCCAAAACTTTTTGACGCTGACGTTCTATGATGCCTCATATCTTCCTATTTTTAGAGATTTTTTGCCAAGAAGGCGGTATTCAATCCTATATTAAGGATGTCCTGCAAGCTTATCTGACTTTACCCGATTCCGAGGCAGTGGAGGTTTTTTTACTACGGGATGCCCCTGATTGCCCTAATCCTTTTAAAAATCAAGGTATTACCTTTCATTACCTGAAAAATAAGTCAGTAACTCTCGGACGCATTCAATTAGCCCTTAAGTTTTTAGTTTCTCTCCTCCGGAAACGTCCCCAACGGGTTTTTTGTGGTCATATAAATTTAGCCCCCCTCACCCGTCTTTACTGTCAAGCTTTAGGCATCCCCTACACCGTCCTCACCTACGGTAATGAGGTCTGGGATCCTTTACCAAATTCCCAAAAACAGGCCCTGCAAGCGGCCGCATCAATCTGGACAATTAGCCGTTATACTCGCGATCTTATGTGTGAGGCCAACGCTATCGATGCCAAAAAAGTAGCAATTCTCCCCTGTGTGGTGGATGAAGAAAAGTTTAATTTAGGCGAAAAGTCCTTGACATTAATCAAAAAATATGATATAGAAAATGCCAAAGTTTTATTAACAGTGGCCCGGTTGTGGTCGGGGGATATCTATAAGGGGATAGATGTGACAATTCGGGCCCTGCCGACAATTCTAGAGACTTATCCCGAGGTAAAATATCTAGTTATCGGACGAGGAGACGATCGCCCAAGGTTAGAAGCTTTAGCCAAGCAGTTAGGAGTCGATAAACAGGTAATTTTCGCCGGTTTTGTCCCCACGGAGCAATTAGCCGACCATTATCGTTTGGCCGATGCTTACGTTATGCCTTCCCGGGAAGGATTCGGGATTGTTTACCTAGAAGCGATGGCCTGTGGTATTCCCGTGATTTCTGGGGATGAGGACGGTTCAGCAGAGCCGCTGCAGGATGGTTTGGTGGGATGGCGCGTTCCCTATCGAGATGCCGAAAAGGTGGCTAAAGCTTGTTTAGAAATTTTGTCAGGTCAGGATCAACGTTGTCACCCCCAATGGTTGCGTCAACAAACTCTAAATAAATTCGCCAAAAAGACTTTACAAGCAAAATTAGAGCAGTTAATCTAAGTAGGTAGGCGTTAAAAATTATCAGAAACCCCCCTTATCAAGGGGGGCAGGGGGGATCCGCACCCCCCTTATCAAGGGGGGCAGGGGGGATCAAACCTAAAATCCATTTTTAATTTAATTATAACCAGCTACTTAACTAGCCTATACTCAAGCGCAACCCAATAACTCCGACGATTACTCTTTAGCAATTCTACAATCTAAGAGTAAGGGGACCAGGGACCGATGACGGTTTCTCCTCGCTTCTCTTTTTCTGCTAATTCCAGGTTTAAGGTTAATAGTTTCTCTAAGATGTCGTCGTCAGCTTGGAAGTGATAGGCTTCCATTACTAGCTTGTCTAATTTCTGATGGAGTTGATACAGTTGGCTACTGGGTTCGTTAAAGAATTGGTTATATAGTTTGGTGATTCCCCATTGTTTTTTCTCCATCTGTTGACTACGATATTCGTGTAATTCCCCGGCGGTTTGACGGATTTTTTCGACAAGTTCCTGTGAAGGTGTCTGGGGAAAGGGGAAGGTTTCAAAACAGGTGTTATGAGTGTAGGCTGTTGTGTGACCCAGGGTAGATTTTTGAGATTGCATCCAAGTTCGGTGAATGTTAGATAAAAGAATACCTAAGATATAATAATCATCGGAAGCAACTACTACGGATTTATCTCCAGGAAGCCAGTTAAGGGGTGCTGGAATAAAAACCGCCCATTTAGAGACTCGTGGAACAGCAAAGTAGCATGAAATGGAAGTAATTGCTGTTCTCATTGCTGGTCTTTTTTCACCATATTTCCACCAGTTTAGTTTAGTAACTTCTCGTCTATTTTGCTCTCTTTCTGGCTTAACATTTACTTTAATATGCTCAAAAGGTAGTTTATATTCACTAGCATCCTCTAAACTCATATCATTAAAATCAACAATCCAGCGTTCTGGCTTACCGTGAGGATTTTGGGCTAGATTTGCTCCCATTGAAAACAACTTAAGGACATCTGTATTTTTAGAATCTTGTTTAATCCATTCATTGACTTGTTTTTCAGTAACAATAAAACCTTTACCAACAGGAATCACTCCTTGAAAACATTGATTAAGATTAGCTTTTAATCGCGGAGATTGAGAAACATCTACAGTCGCTTTTAAAGAAGAATTAATCTGAGAAACTGAATGATTATCTAAATAATAACTTACTGGTTCAACTTTACTCCAATTGACAATACTAACATGAACATTAGCCTCACCAGACCAAGGCTGAGTAGAAATCGCCTCATGAATGTGTCCACCATTGTGAGTAATATAATCCAACGCTGCTACACGACTTTTCCCTTGACTAATAGAATTAGTTCCAACTAAACCCGCTCTTCCTTTCTCATCTAATTGATCATGTGCTAGACGAAACCAATAGGAACAAAAATCAACCGAGTCTTTAACCTCAGAAAACCTTCCAAACACTCTATTAACATAATCATCACTGAGATTTAATCTCATGTGTTTACCTCCCAAAAATGGAGGATTACCGATAATTGCGTCTGCTTTTTGCCAATCCGTAAACAAAGCATCAGCACAAATAATATTACTATCCAAAGTATCCAAAGGTAAAGAAGCTTCCGTCAAATTAAACTTATCAATCGCCACCTTTCTGGCAATCATTAAAGTCACCCGCGCTAATTCTACAGCAAAAGGATTAATATCCATTCCATAAAACTGTTTAGGCGTAACAAAACTAATCTGTAATTGGTCACTAGCAGAACGACGACGGTTAGCAATCTTTTCAATTAATAACTGTTCAATGCGCTTTAATTCTTGATAGGCGACATAGAGAAAATTACCCGAACCGCAAGCCGGATCTAATACCTTATACTGCTGTAATTCTAACTGAAGTGTATTTAACTCGCCAATCGTCCCAGCTTGCTCAATTTTCTCCTCCCAGTAACGGCTAATAGTTGGGCGAACAATTTTCATAATATCCGCTTCTGAGGTAAAGTGCATCCCGTAAGTATGACGTTCTTCAGCATTAGCTGTCCCCTCAAAAATATTACCAAAAATTGCTGGACGGATCTTACTCCAATCCTGACGCGCCGCCACATCGAGAAACCTTAATTCTTCATTAGTTAATTGAATTGGATGAATTATACTAAACAGTCCCCCATTAAAATAATCCACTCCCTGATACTTCCCAGCGGGGGTAATTCCGGGTTGGTTCATCTGTTGAAATAATCCCCCCAAGACATCATAGGAATTGCCCCCATTTAGACACTCTTGTACACAAGAAATAAATAAATCTCTCGGTAATAATCCTCGATCCTCAGCAAACATTGCCAAGACACACTGCAAAATAAATCGCTGGGCCGTCAACTCATCAAAACCGCTTTTATGACCGCGTTTTTTTAACAGTTGAAACAACTCACCCATCCGTCGCGCCGCCGTTTCTGTAATCTCGACTTGATTATTCTGAAAGATAGGGGTACGATTCCCTACTTCCATAAAATTGAACGCACTGACCCGATTTTTCAAATCGTTGAGATTTACTCGATCTACCGGTTCATCTATTTGAAGATCAAAATCAAAAATCCAGAACTGATCAAAATTACATAATAAGACATAGCGAGGGCGATTAGGAACCAATCGACTCCAGTATTCAAAAGCTTGGGGATAGTGTTTACTTAAATCTTCTCCTCGCTTTTTCATTTCAATTAAAACACGAGGTTTCCAAACTAAATCAGCAAATCCGGTTTTACCTTTCTTGCTACCTTTAGTAATCGCCTCCTCATAGGTTGCACCCGCTTCTAACGCACCCTTATGACCAAAAGCTCGAAAGAAACGGTCTAGGAAAATCTGAGCTTCTTTCCTTTCTTTGCCAGTAATATGCTGTTGACAAAAATCAATAAATTCTTGTAAGCTTTCAAGGGTAGTAGTCATCTTTTGCTTCACTCGCTTAAAGTCTTTGCTTGTGGGGGCTGAGTCTGAAGTGCTACCGCACCGAAGCTCACCGTTGGACGGTAAGCTTTGTCGAACCGTTCGGACAGCCGCCTTTTAACACAGGTGTTCACCCCTGGGAGTTTCACCCACCTTTAAGGTCAACTTAGCTGCCCTGATTCTACTATAAAGCCGTCCTAGAAGGACGGGGTTTCAAACCTATTTTTCTAAGGATTGCATTGCATCTTTCCTATTCTGATCTGACAACGCCAAAAAACCGATTTGCTGATGGGGAGTATTTTCAGTGAACAGTGAACAGTGAACAGTAAACAGTGAACTGAAAACTTAAGTGGGTGGGTAGAATTAAATATAAGATGAACTTAGGTTGGGTTGAAGCATGAAACCCAACGCCCGATTATGTTACGCTACCGCTAACCCATCCTACAAATAATTGTGCCTCCCTACTGAAAACTTACATCTGATAACTAATAACTGATTACTGATTACTGATTTGACATTTGGGCGGTGATTACGGTGAGATCGAGCGCCCTTTCCCCCCTTCTAATTCTGAGGGGTAAAGATTGACCGATTCCAGTTTTTTCCACCATTTCCTGTAACTCAGTGCCATCGCTAACCGGTTGATTATTAGCTTTGACAATCACATCCCCGCGACGGATGCCGGCTTTTTCGGCGGGGGTATTGGGTAGGACTTTCACCACCAAAATTCCCGACACTTCCGGCACGATCATGGGAGAATTGGGGTTTTGATTATTCGCCCGGGCTAAATCGGGAGTTAGGTTAACCATCTGCACACCGATATAGGGATGGGCCACCTTTTGACCTGATTCTAGGGTCGCTTGTAACTGTTTGGCCCGGTCGATGGGAATGGCAAAACCGATGCCCATGGCATCAGCACGAATCGCCGTATTGATACCGATGACTTCCCCTTGGGCGTTGAGTAAAGGACCGCCGGAATTACCCGGGTTAATAGCGGCATCGGTTTGGATAAAATCAATGCGTTTATCGGGAATACCCGCCTTAGCCGCCGATCGCCCGATCGTGCTAATAATTCCTAAAGTTACCGTATTATCTAGACCCACGGGATTGCCTACAGCGATCGCCCAATCCCCCACTTGTATGGATGCGGAATTGCCGAGGACGGCTACAGGTAAATTTTCCCCTTGGGAATTAATTTTCACCACGGCTAAATCAGTGATCTCATCAGTACCGCGTACTTCTCCTTTGAAGCTACGACCATCTTTTAAAGTTACCGTTACCTTATCGGCATTATCGACCACATGGGCGTTAGTTAAGATTAAACCACTGCCATCGATAATAAAACCCGATCCCTGGCCCGCCACTCGCTGCTGGGTGGGAACACGAAACTGTTCCCCAAAAAACTCCTGAAAAAAAGGATCATCAAAAAAGGGGCTATTGGGACGAGTAATGATCGCTTCGGTGTCAATTCGCACCACTGCCGCACCCGTGCGGGCCACTGCCTTAGCGACAAAACTTTCCGCCGTCATCTCCGGGGGGATTCTGGCCAGATCGGTGGCAGCAGTGGGCAGATTTTGAGCATTTACCGCCGCTAAACTGCTAAAACCGAGCATAACTCCCAGAAAAGTTGCCAAAGCATGGGTAATAGTTCGCCGTAACCCTGTAGGAAGTTTCATACTTTGATCTCTGAATTCTGATGTTTTAACTGTTTCTGTCTATCGGTTGACAGACCGACTATTAAAAATCTAACAAATCGATCGCTCCGATTAAATCGATGGTTGACACCAAATCCGTCTGCTGGCGGATTTGGTCATGGTTTGCCGTTTACTAGGGCTGGCTGAATAAATCTAAAAACCTTGTTGGATAAGGCTTTTAGCCTGCATTATTCACCAACTGGCAAAAACCTGATTGTGAGGACATCTCAAAAAACAGACTGTTTTTCAGCCAGATCGCTAGATGAACTTCTTGCCAAGGCTTTCGAGGATTTTCCAAAGTCTTCATGAATAATGCAG
>NZ_JADBUN010000148.1:0-11431 GCF_020245625.1 Microcystis sp. M049S2
TGAGGTAGTCAGTTACCTAATTTTCAGGGAAAAAGTACCTGAATTTTACCCCCGATCCCTCCAATGGTCGGCACTTTTTGAGGTCAAAAAAGTCTAAAAGCCTTATCCAACAAGGTTTTTAGATTTATTCAGCAAGCCCTAGTTAGGGAACAGCCAACAGATAGTGTACTTTATAAGACTGAGAAACGCTATAAATGATTAACGAAATACATCAGACTACAATCACACCCAACAAAAAAGCTCTAACTTGCCCGGGCAAAACCTCTCACAGATATCTCTCCAGTTGCAATGGAAAGATAACTTGAGGTCTAACTGATTGATTATGCTCCCAAATAAGCCGCTAATTCTTCCGAACCGCCAATTAATTTGCCGTCAATGAAGACTTGCGGGGTGGTGGTATTGCCACTCATGGCCCGCAGAGAACGACTGGTGGCATCCCGTCCGAGGATAATTTCTTCGTATTGTAGCCCTTTTTCTTCTAACATTTTCTTAGCCCGGAGGCAGTAGGGACAGCCCACTTTCGAGAAAAGAGAGACTAAAGGCGGTTTTTTGGCTTCTGGGTTGATGTAGTTTAACATCGTTTCCGCATCGGAGACTTTGAAAGGATCTCCCGGTTCTTCCGGTTCGATGAACATTTTCTCGATAACACCATCTTTGACTAGCATCGAATAGCGCCAAGAACGTTGACCGAAACCTAAGTCAGCTTTATCGACTAACATCCCCATTCCTGCGCTAAATTCGCCGTTACCGTCGGGAATCAAGACGACATTATCACATTCTTGATCTTTTGCCCACTCGTTCATGACAAAGGTATCATTCACCGACAAGCAAACAATACTATCTACGCCATTTTCCCGAAAAACTGGGGCTAATTCGTTATATCCGGGTAAATGGGAGGTGGAACAGGTGGGAGTGAATGCCCCGGGTAAGGCAAAAAGAACAACGGTTTTTCCTTTGAATAATTCCTCGCTGGTGATGTTCACCCATTGATTATTTTGACGTACAGGAAAGGTGACATCGGGAACTCTCTGCCCTTCTCGGTTTGGTAGCATAATCGTCAACTCCTAATTGCTAAGTCGTACTCATTTCGAGTTTGTCTAAATTAAGTGTAATCATAACGACTATGAGTTGTCAACAAGTATTTATACTTAAATCAGGAGACAGGAGACAGGAGACAGGAGACAGGAGATAGGAGAATGGGAAATAGACAAAAGGCAGTAATATTGATTAGTTAATTTCCCCAACTCTCACACCCCACACCCCACACCCCACACCCCACACCCCACAACCAACCCCTTTTTTTACTGAAAAATGATGTTTTCCTTACTGAAAAAAAGCTATAAATGGCTAGGACTAGCGATAATAACGGTAATTTTGGCGATTACACCCGCCGCCATTGCCCAATCAACCACTAGCGCCATACCTCTGGCAAAAATTAACTGGTTACAGGCGATTTTTTTGGGATTTGTGCAGGGAGTGACGGAATTTTTGCCGATTAGTAGTACCGCTCATCTAAAAGCGATTCCCGTCTTTTTGGGTTGGGGAGATCCCGGTGTCACCTATACGGCAGTGATTCAATTGGGCAGTATTGCGGCGGTATTGTCCTATTTTTGGCAGGATTTAAGGCAAATATCCACGGGAATGGTGAAAGCGGTGGCTAGTTCCGATTATCGTTCCCAGGATTTTCGTTTAGCCGTGGGGATTATCCTAGGCACAATTCCGATCGTTTTCTTCGGTTTGTTAATGAAACTTTTCATTCCCGATTTAGATAATTCCCCCCTGAGAAGCATGACTGCGATCGCCTGTGCCTCTATAGTCATGTCTTTACTCTTAGGTACGGCCGAAAAAATCGGGAAACATAAACGCAGTTTCGAGACTTTGCGACAAAAAGACGGGGTTTTAATGGGATTAGCCCAAGCTTTAGCCCTAATACCGGGGGTATCTCGTTCTGGGTCCACCTTAACTGCCGGGTTATTCATGGGTTTAGAAAGGGCCGTAGCGGCGCGATTTTCCTTTCTGTTAGGCATTCCGGCGATAACTTTAGCCGGTTTAGTGGAATTTAAAGGAGTTCTCGACCAGATTAACACCAGTGAATTAATTCCCCTCGCTATTGGGGTAATTTCCTCGGCGCTATTTTCCTATCTTTCGATCGCCTGGTTATTAGATTATCTCAAAAAACAGAGTACCTGGGTTTTTGTCTGGTATCGTCTCTTTTTCGGGGTTACTATCCTGATTGGTGTAGCCTGGGGGCGTTTTTCCTGACCTTTTGGCATTCTAATTAGGGTTTGCGGCAAAAAGTTTGTTGGTGGGGACAGGGTGTGGGGTGTGGGGTGTGGGGTGTAGGTTTTTACAGATTTTCATCTGGTCAATTACCTAATTTTTACGGAAAAAGTCCCTGAATTTTCCCCCCGATCACTCCCAGATATGGTACTTTTTGATTGACAAAAAGTCTAAAAGTCTTACCCAACAAGGTTTTTAGCTTTATTCAGCCAGCCCTAATTAATTTCTAAAAAATCTCGCAATTTTTGTAGATAAGTAGGGGCATCTTCTAACATGGGAAAGTGAGCGGTATTAGCCATCTCCACATACTGGATATTATTATTCAAATCCGCCGCCATTTTGCCCATTTTGGCGGGGATAATAATATCTTTTTCCCCTGATACTAAAAGAGTTGGTATTTTAATCTCGGCAAATTTACCAGGCATAATTTCCACTGCTTTTTTACTCACAGATGTATAAATTGTGCCTAGGGCGGCCTCGTAATCTGCCGCTAAAAAATCTTCTAAAAAAGCAATTCTTTCTGATTTTGGGATCGATCGATGCAAAAATCTCGCCATAAATAATTGATCGGCAAAAGGGACTTTTAAAAACCAATCATAACGAAACTGTACCACATACTTACCGAATTTATGAAAGGCAGCAAAAGCCGCCTTGTCCCTGTGGAGAAACCCGGTTTCTTTGTCTATGGAGCGATCGCAATTAGCCCTAAACCAATCTAACAGGTAGGTTGACTGGCGCGATTAGTTGAAGTTTAGACATAATTGTGTTAATTATGTTTTTTTAATGCAGATGAATAGCTTGGCAATAAGGCTATCATCAATTATAATTAAAATCAATAAAAACAGATCAGCGATATTTGAGAATAATTGTAATTATGAAATTTGTGTTAAGTTCTCAAAATGTTTATGACTATTTAATCGACCAAAAAATTTGCGATCGCTCACAAGAAAATCCGGGAGTAGAGCAGATTCAGGCTAAAAATTTTAACTTATTAGTGACTTTACCAGAGGGGCGAAAGTTACTGGTTAAACAAGAACAATTTATTAATTTAGAAAAGGAAACGGTGGGTGAGTTTTTTGGGGAATGGCGAATCCCCAAATTTCTAGAGAACTTTCCTGAAATTGACCATTGGCGTAGTTTTCTGCCAGAATTACTGCTCCACGATGCTGATAACTCAATTTTAGTTTCTACTTATCTGGATAATTATCAGGATTTAGCAGAGTTTTATTCTAAAGAGAATCTCTTTCCGGCTCAGGTTGCTACTCAAATCGGCAGTTGTTTGGCGACAATTCACCGTGATACCTGGAATCAGAGTATTTATCGGGAATTTTTTGTCAAAGAAGAGTTTGCTGGAAAACCGAAAGTATCTCCGCTATTATTAGAGAGTTTGGAAAGGATCGGTCCTGAAATTTTTGGTATGGCTCCGATGGATGGATTGAAATTTTTTGCACTTTATCAACGATATGATAGCTTAGGAGAAGCAGTTCATCGAGCCAGTGAAACTATTTCTCCTATTTGTCTGACTCACAATGACATCAAGCTGAATAATATTCTTCTGAATCGAAACTGGGAAGATATTAATGGAAATGCGATCCGGTTGATTGATTGGGAAAGGTCTGATTGGGGAGATCCAGCATTTGATTTGGGAATGGCAATCGCTAGTTATCTACAAATTTGGTTGGGTAGCTTGGTGATTAGTAATTCTCTCAGTATTGAAGAGTCTCTGCGACTAGCCACTACTCCCCTAGAATTGCTGCAGCCATCTATCGGTGGGTTAACTTTAGCTTATTTAGAAACTTTCCCAGAAATCTTAGAATATCGTCCTGATTTCTTAAAGCAAGTGGTACAGTTGGCTGGTTTTTCTTTAATTATTGCAATTTTGGCAATGATTCAGTATCAAAAAACCTTTAATAATACGGGGATTGCTATGCTTCAGGTAGCCAAGGCTTTGTTATCTCGTCCTGAATCGTCAATGCCCACGATTTTTGGCGCTACTGCTACTCAGTTAAATCAGATTAATTCTTCTGTTGTTGGCAAAGTTTAATATCGTTGAGTATCTTGAAAAATTATGTCATTACTTAATTCTCAATTCCATCATTTAGCCCCTGAGGTTAGAGGTCGGTTAAAGGAAGTTTTGTTAGATATTGTTGAAAATGTCGAAATTTCCGCTAATTTTTCGATTCGTCATCCTGATTATCAACCCTGGGAACTGCCTGCTGAGATGTTGTCTAGGATTCAGGCTTTACCGAAGGAAATACAGGATAAATATATGAGCTTACAGTTGCGGAGTTTTCTTTATGGCATTTATTATAATGGGTCAATGCAGGCATCGCAAGCATTAGGTTCTGAGAATAAGGGTCAGCAATTAGATTTGGAGAATAATAATTTTGCTGGCGTATCTATGGATTTTTATGGGCAGTTAGAGGAAGCGAATAAGGGTGAGGGTTATTTTGATTCGGGTTGGTCGGTTTTGAGAGAAGAAACCGATGGCAGTTTGCCTGTAACTAAGGGCGGTTTGCGGTTACATATCCAACGGGAAAAGCATCTTCAAGAGTCTGAGCAAGCGGCGGCAGTGGGGGATGTTGTGTCAATTTTGATGCCTAAGAATTTGGTGCAAAATGGCTTTTATATGGCGGTGGGTAATGCCGGTTTACAGAGAGAGGAAGCTATGGTGCGGCTCTATTTTAATGTTACTCCTGAAGGTGCGGTGGCTGTGATGGCTGGGTTGACTGAAAGGTTAAATGAGAGGGGCATTCCTTTTAGTTTTAAGGCTTTGTATAATCCGGTTGATTATCAACGGTATGATGCTGGGGTGCTTTATTTTGGCAAAACAGATTATGAGTTGGTGAGGCAGGTTGTGGCTAATGTTTATCAAGAAAATCAGTCTGTTTTTAAGCCAGAAATACCTTTATTTACTCTGGAGTTAGCACCGGGTTTGGGGTTGGCGGAAGAACCAGACAAAAAGTTTGGCAGTGAGGAGAGTTTTGGGATGAATCGCTGTCAGATTATAGCCAATGGGTTATTGATGGCTTGGCAACAGGAGGACAATTCTGCGGCGGGTCGGATTGCTGCTATTTCTGAGCAGTTTTCTGGGTTGGGGATTGATTGGCAGCTTCCTTATTTGAATGCTGATTCTGAGGATGTTTATCAGGGATTAGAGTTGGCAAGCTGATGCTAAGAGAAAATCAGAAACCGGGTTTTTACTATTTTCCTGAGTTATTCTGGGTAAAGCATAGAAAAAACCCCGGTTTCTTTCTTGGCGCAGAACTCGGAGACTCAGAAACCGGGTTTCTTTTTCGGGTAAAATAGGCTTATCGCCTTGCTTTTACTCTGGTTGGCAAAAGCGACCTGTGACTCGCTCATATTCATCTTCCAGTAACCACATAAGACTTTCTTCGTAAGTATCGCTGGTAAAGATAGATTGATAGTTTTGTGCGGGATTTTGAATCGAGAATTTACCGGATTGTTCTTTAACTAACATCAGAATATAGGGGGGTGAAAGCCAAGGATCTACCCAGATTTCGGCAAATTCCCATTGTGTTTTTTCTGTTGGCGTAATTTGCGTTTTTGCGTTTTCAGGATTTTGTGGTGCGCGGTCTGGTACGAGGTATGACATGATATTTTCCTGTGCTTTTTTTTATTTTTATTTCTCCATAGTGGAGAGGGATTCTCGTTCCATCTAATTTTAGGATATACCCAATTGGTTCGGCAAAAAATAATCCATAGCGTTCGTATTTGTCTTCTGAATCTGCTGCTCCCGTTCTCTCTCCTCTTTGCTTAATTTCCTCTGCCACTCTCTCCATTGTCTGGCGATTGTTAAACAAATAGACGATTCCTTCGATTTCCAGTTCTCTTTGGGATTTTTCGGTTTCGGGTAAATGTTTGTCAATCAGACTGGTTCGGTTTTCTAGATATATTTCTCTGTTAATAAGTACCTAAGCAAAATTAATTACACATTTTGATAAAGCTCTTGCCTTTTGCCTTTTGCCTTTTGCCTATCTTCACTAGGAAATTTATTTTGCATGACTACTTACCACTCATGTGATTTGTTTAACTAGCCATCTTACTATAACAAAAAGCGGTAAGGGTCGCTATGCCGTCAGGCTTATCGCCTATCTTAAAATAAAGTAGCGATCGGCCCATCTGTAAATTTTAGCCTCATTAGGTCATGGGGCTATTTTTTTGACCCGCCACCACCCGAACCCAGGGGAGAGAGATATAAAAAAGACATAATTGTGTTAGTTCTGTCTCAAAAACAAAGCTCGGTGATACGAAATCATGGGAATTTGCGGTCATAATCTACATGAAATTACGGTGTTTTGGTCGGTGAATTTGAGACATAATTGTGCTAGTTAGATGAATTTTAAAGTTGCTCAACCCCTTGTCATTATTTGAGAGTTAGGCAATAATAAGAGTCATAGGGAAAGGAAGAGCATAATTAATCTGACTACCTCAAAGTAAAACTTATTCCAAGAGGAAACGAAAATGGCTAATATTACTATTTCTGACTTACGTCCTGCTGGTGCAGATTTGTTCTCTGATTCTGAAAGCTATCTTAAGGATTTAACAGATCGAGAAATGACCGATACATTAGGAGGGGGTTTTATGTTTTTGTGGACTGCCCTTTGCTGGTGGGATTAACAAGCATATTTCACAAATTTTAGAGGTTTTAAAAACTACTTCTAATCCAATCCCAAAAAAATCTATAGATTTTTTTGGGGTTGGATTATTGGCAATTTTAGCTTTATTTTTTAGGCTAATCCCATCAATTGAACAGCATTAAAATTAATGAATATTTTGGGTAAAATTACGCAAAATATTCATTAATTTCATTAATATCAACATTGTTAATAGACTTGAATTGAATTACTGCTCTATCTATCCATTCATTAAATAAATCTCCAGCAATTTTATTTCGCAGCCAGTTGTCTAGCTTCCTTTCAATAATCTCCTCCAGCAAAATCAAATGAACTCCCTTAGAAGTCACAATCGGTTTAAGAACCTCTGGTGGTGTCGCCGCAAAAACAGCCGCCGAAATCTCTGGTTTCAAATCCTTGCGATACAGTATTCCTCCATATCCCCCTTTCCGGCGTAACTCTTTATCCTCAATATACTTGTGAGCCACATCATAAAAACTCATTTCCTCTTCCTGAATAGAATAAAATAATTCCATCGCTAAATCTTCATCTTCTAACACTACTTCATGCATTACTACCCCAGCATAATCTAATTGATGCTCATAAAAATATGGCTCAATTTTATCCGCAAAAAGATGAACAGCTAGTTTTGTGGAAAGACCTTGATAGTACACAAATTCTTCAAAATCATCTAAAGACAGATGATTTTTTTTCATCCAAGCCCAGGTATCCTCTTCACTAAGAAGTTTATACATTTTTCGGTATTTGTCTGCCATCTCTTGAAGCTCCTCAGCTTCTAGCTTGATTCCTACCTCTTCTGCCGTATTGGCGATCATTTTACGGGTAATAATTGCTTCTATGAGTTCAGAAGTTTTTAAAGACAGCTTAACTTGTTTCAGAATATCTTCAGCAGTAATGGTAATAGATTGTGACATGATTAATTTTTCCTGAAAAAACTACAACATCGAGAGATTGCCAAAAAGTTTTTACAATTCTAAACCTCCTTTTTGTAACTTCTTGAATGGGTCAAGAATAAAATCAATAACGCGACGCTGACGCACCACCACCTCAGCGGTAGCTGTATCTCCCGGACGTAATGGAATACAGTCATTAGCACTAGGAATACAAGTTTGATTTAAATGAATTTCTAGTTCATAAATTGCTACTCGTCCCTGAGATGTTTCTTGCATTTTGGTGGTTGGGGAAATTTTAATTAAACTTCCATCAACTACGCCATAGTCCTGAAAAGGATAAGCATCAAACTTCATCTTAACCGCCATTCCTTTCTGTAATGAACCACTTTGTGTAGTGGCCATTTCTGCTTTCAATAAAATATCCGCTTTTTGGGGCGCTATTTCTACAATCATTCCTCCTTGTTGTACCACATCTCCCACCCCAGTAATCGGCAAACTAAAAATAGTGCCTCCTTCTTGGGCTCTAACAATCCGTTTCTCTAACTCAAACTTCACAGAATCAATTTCTTTCTTTGTTTGCGTCACCTCAGATTTAAGACTACTGATTTGGCTATCCAAACTTTTTAGCTGTTCTTGAATTTTAGACAGAGCAATTTCCCCCGCATGAGTAAGGGTTTGAACACTATTCTCTTGCTCGGCTAAACGCAACTTCGCTTGCTCAATGTCCGCTTCCCCTTGATTAACAATTCTCTCATAAATCCTCTTTTGTTCGATTAATCGTAACTCCGCTTGCTCAATATCCGCCTTCCCTTGATTAACAATTCTCTCATAACTGCTTTTCTGCTCTTCTAATCGCAGTCTGGCTTGCTCAATATCTGCTTGACTTTGCTTCCAAATACTTTGTCTTTCATCGGCGATATTTTCCTGTTCAACGACCCGAACTTCCGCTATCACCCCATTATGGAAAAGATTCTGGTAACGTTCGACTTCCCTCAAGGCTTTTTGTAAGCGCAATTCTGCTAAATTATAAGCGGTGTTGCTATCCTCTAACTGTTGTTTGGCTTGGGCAACTTGAGTCAGTTTCTCTTCTCTTTGTAAATTTAAGGTTCTTCTGAGTGCTGCCAGATTTTGCTCCGCTTGAGCAATTTGAGTCAGTTTTTCCTGTTCTTGCAAATTGTATGTTGTCTTAAGAGACTGAAAGGTTTGTCGGGCTTGTTCTACCTGAGATAGTTTCTCTAATTGTTGGGACTGATTTTGCCGTTCTTGGGTACGCAGTTCGGTTTCTAGCTGATTTTTTTGTTGCTTTAGTGCATTCAGCCGATTATTTTGACTTTGTAGTTGAATTTGCAGTTGGGTAATTCGCTCACGAATAGGGAGACTGTCCAGTTCCATTAAAATATCCCCAGCTTTTACCATGTCTCCTTCTTCAATATTTAGCATTTCAACTTTAGCCGTTTGGGAATTAAGAGCCGCAGATGTATAGGTTAAATTTAGCTTTTGCTTAATTGTACCACCTTGCGGTTCTAACCGTCCCCTAGCACTACCCGTTTCATCTACCCGAGACAACATTCCCCAGGGCAAAGCGATCGCCACAAAAACGATTAAAAAATAGAGCAGTCCTCGCGTCCACCGCTGAGGTAACGCATCCAACAGTTCCTTTGTGGCAAAAGACCAATCCGCCGAAGAATTTAGGTTACTTCCTGGTAGATTTTGGTCGCTTTTACGACCATTTAAGTCTGCTTGGTTAATCTCATTAAACTGGGTCATAATTTATGAAAATCTTGCTCAGATTTATGAACATTAGTTAAGTTGCTGGTGATTTAAATAGTAATAATGCGCTTTTTTTGCCATTAACTGCTCGTGATTTCCTTGCTCTATTAATACTCCTCTATCTAAAACTAAAATTATATGAGCATTTCTAACGGTAGATAAGCGATGGGCAATAATTAATGTAGTACGTCCCTTAAGAATTCTATTCAAATTAGTCTGAATAATTCGCTCCGACTCCACATCTAAGTGGGAAGTTGCCTCATCAAAAATCAATAGACGAGGATTGCCTAATAACGCCCTAGCGATGGCTAATCTTTGCCGTTGACCACCAGACAATAACCCTCCACCTTCACCAATCTGGGTTTCATAACTCATCGGTAACTTTTGAATAAACTCGTCAGCACCTGCTAATTGAGCGGCTTCGATAATTTCCGCCTGAGTTGCAGAAGGTCGCGCTAAGGTCAAGTTGTCCCGAATTGTGCCACCAAATAAAAAAGTATCCTGGTCAACAACACCAACCCTTTGACGCAAAGAAGATAAAGAAATGCTAGTTATGTCATGACCATCAATGAAAATCTTCCCATCTGTAGGGGTATATAGCCCCAAAACTAGCTTAGAAATAGTAGTTTTTCCTGAACCAGAACGCCCCACTAAAGCTACAGTCTGTCCGGCTTTGATTTCAAAGCTGAGATTCTCTAAAACATTAGTTTCGCTTTCTGGGTGGTAACGAAATGTCACCTTGTCAAAAATAATATCTCCTCGTAAATCTGTTAAATAATAACGAGCCTGAGATTGCAAATCTTCCTCTGGTTCGGTATCAATCACATCATTAATTCGCTCCACTGCAATAATTACCTCCTGTAACTCATTCCATAGAACCGTTAACCGCTGAAAAGGGTTTATTACATTGGCAATTAACATATTAAAAGCCACCAACTGCCCGATGGTTAATTCTCCTTGAATCACTAACCAAGCCCCAAACCAAAGCAGCCCAGTGGTCACTAAAGATTCAATGGTTAAGCTAAATACTTGGAGTCGGTTGCTAATAATCTGCCCAGAAAAGTTTTTGCGAATTGACTTGTTGAGAAACTCCTCCCAACGCCAGCGCACTACTTGCTCAATTGCCAGAGATTTGACCGTGCGTACACCAGTCAAAGATTGGATTAAATAACCACTTTCTTCCGCTAAGGCCGCAAATATTTCTCTGGATATCTTTTGTAGGAAAGGAGTAGCAATGATAGCAAGCAGGAAAAAAGGTGGCACAATGACTAATGCCAGTAAAGCCATTTTCCAGCTATACCAGAACATAAGTCCCACATAGATAAAGACCGTGAGTAAATCTAATACAATAGATAGGGCTTCACCCGTTAGAAATCTCTCAATCTTGCGGTTTTCCTGCACCCTGGCCATGATATCCCCCACATAGCGAAACTCAAAAAAACGCAGGGGTAATCGGAAAGTGTGGGTAATAAATCCCACAATCATGGCTAAATTTACTTTGTTGGCAGTGTGGTCGAGGAGATATTGTCGTAACCCGGTCAAAGCAACCCGAAATAAACCAAAAATGACTAACCCTAATCCCACAGCCGTTAAGGTTAATGTACTGCCTTGAACAACTACCCGGTCGAGGAGTAACTGAGTAAATAGTGGGGTAACTAATCCGAAAATTTGAATGACTAAGGAAGCAATAAATAGTTACTAATTCTGTACGCAAATATTGCATCTAGAATTAGCTTTGTACGCTTTGACCCGTACTGGGTTAACTACGAACCTCTCTATCGGATTCCCGCTAAAGGCGGCCTCTCCGACTACCTTTCTTCCAATATTTAA
>NZ_JADBUN010000149.1:0-31339 GCF_020245625.1 Microcystis sp. M049S2
CAAAATTAATTACACATATCTAACCCCCTCTTGCCTTTTGCCTCTTGCATGAGTGCCTATCTTTACTAGGAAATTAATTTTGCACGACTACTTATTATACGCCGCGAGCGGCGGGGAATTAGACCCGAAGAGATTAAAAACTGATTATCTATTCCCTCTTTTGCCTTTTGCCTTTTGCCTTTTGCCTGTCCTGATATGTATCCTATACTCAAGGGATTTAGTATCAATCATCTAGGAGTTCTCGTTACTCATGTGGACAAAGCCTCGAAATTTTTAGTAGCAGGATTAGCCAAAAACAAAACCGCATCGGAAATCAACCCTTGTCACAGAAAAACTGTTTGAAAAACTATTGGCTTTTTTAGTGGTCGTTTATTTCAATTAACTATTCCCCAAAGAATTTGTATCGCCATTGAAGTGGGTATTCAAAGCGGCACTTTAGCGATTGCCATCACTGCCGGTTTATTAAAGAATCCCGATCTAGCCATTCCCGCAATTGTCTATAGTTTATGGATGTATGTCAGCGCTTTTATCGCTGTTTATTATGGTCGCAAAAAAGCCGCTTTGGCAAAATAGCTAAATCAGGTGATAGGATATAGCTAAAAAACTGATCACTGATTATGTTAATTGGTAAGTATTTAACCCTAGAGGAATTATCTACCTGTTCCCAAACCTATCAAAAGTACGCAGCACAAATCGACCCCTATCCAAAAAATCCTGAAACGATAACCGCTTGGCAAAATCTCGCTCACTTTATTATCGATCCAATTATTGATAATTTTGGTCGAGAAAGATTCCAATTAACCTACGGATTTTGTTCTAATGATCTGAGAAAATTTCTCCAAAAAAAAGACCCGATCACCGGCTTAAAAAACGGGAGAATCGATCCCAGTCGTGATCAACATTGCGCCCACGAAATTAATCAAAAAGGTCAATATTATTGTCAGCGATTGGGGGCAGCCTGTGATTTTCGGATTATCGATTTAACGAGCGATCGCCTAATAGATTGGATTTTAACCGCAAAATTACCCTTTGATTCTCTCTATTTTTACGGAATTAATCGCCCAATTCATATCAGCTACGGATCCCAACATAAACGAGCTCTATGGACTTTTACCCCTAGAGGAACACCGACTAAAAAAGGTTTACAATCATGGTTAGAAGCCGCTAAATCTATCGATTCTGAAACCAAAAAATCCCCCGAAACTGGGGGATAACCAAGACCTAAAACCTTCTTCTTTTAGATTTCTGGTTCCTCATCGTCCCCCTCGTCCTCATCGGCCGGTTCCGTGGGGAAAGGAACCGAACCCATGTCTAATTTATCCCGCAATAACTTCTCAATTTCCGCCGCTACTTCTGGCTTTTCTTCAAGATATTTAACGGCATTATCGCGACCCTGGGCAATATTTTCGCCATTATAGCTATACCATGCCCCTTTACGAGTAACCACGTTAGTTTGTTCGGCGATATCCAGCATACAACCTACTTGGGAAATGCCTTTACCGAAGATAATATCAAATTCAGCAATCCGGAAAGGAGGCGCGACTTTATTTTTAGCCACCTTAACTTTAGCCCGAATTCCGTATTCTCCTTCCGTGCCTTTTTTCAAAGTTTGAATACGACGGATATCTAAACGCACCGAGGCATAAAATTTTAAGGCCGTTCCCCCAGTGGTGACTTCAGGATTGCCGTAGGTGACACCGATTTTTTGCCGCAGTTGGTTGAGGAAAATCACCACACAACCGGATTTACCAATATTACCGGCAATTTTTCGCAGGGCTTTACTCATCAAACGGGCCTGCAAACCCACCTGATTATCCCCCATTTCCCCTTCAATTTCCGCCCTCGGCACTAAAGCGGCCACCGAGTCGATGACGACGATATCCACGGCCGAAGAACGCACTAACTGGTCAACTATTTCTAAGGCTGCCTCCCCCGTGTCCGGTTGTGCCACCAGTAAATTATTGATATCTACCCCTAAAACATCCGAATAGGTGGGATCTAAAGCGTGTTCCGCATCGACAAAGGCCGCCACTCCCCCAGCTTTCTGCACTTCTGCGATCGCATGGAGGGCTAAAGTGGTTTTTCCGGAACTTTCTGGCCCGTAAATTTCGACGATGCGGCCTTTCGGTAAACCGCCACCCAAAGCCATATCTAGGGTTAAAGCACCACTAGGAACGGTTTCCACCCGCATCCGGGTGGCGTCTCCTAAACGCATGATCGAACCTTTGCCAAAGTTGCGCTCGATTTGATTTAAGACTAAACCTAAGGCCTTATCTCGATCGGGATTATTTGTCATTGTCGCCATTAATTTTGTCCCCAGTTTTCTTAAGTAGTACAGCAGTATGCAAAGATTGTAGCCTGTTTTAATCTTGATCACCAAAAAGTTAGAGACTTTTTCCAGAATGGTGATCAAAAATCAAAAGTTTTGATTTTTACAGCCAAGGTCGGCTCATCTGTTCTAATTGCGTCACCTCTTGCGCTTCTAAACTCCATCCTAGGGCTCCGGCATTTTCGATCGCTTGGGCTGCGGTTTTTGCCCCCGGAATGGGAATTACATCCCCTTGGGCGATTAACCAATTGAGGGCGACTTGTGCGGGGGTTTTTTGGTATTTTTCGCCCAATTCTTGCAGTACCCTTAAAATTGGGGCTATTTTCTCCAAAGCTTCTTTTTTGAACCGTGGGTCAACTTTTCTGGCTCCATCGGGCAAATTCTGGCTTTCTGGGCTATATTTACCCGTCAGTAGTCCTTGAGCGAGGGGGCTGTAGGCGAGGATGGTGACACCTAATTCCTTGGCCGTGGCTAAAATTGCCTTAGTTTCTATTTTGCGATACAAAAGCGAATACTGCACCTGATTGACCGCTAAGGGAACCTCTTTTTTCGCCAAAATCTGGCTGGCTTGACGCATTTGCTCGGCGGAATAATTACTTACACCCACGGAACCAATCCGGCCGCGCTTTACTTCTTCCCCTAGGGCATTCATTAGGGTTTCTTGGCTAATTAGGAAGGTGAAGGGCCAATGTACTTGGTAAAGGGCAATTTTATCGGTTTTTAGACGGTTTAAGCTGTCGGTAATGGCATTATGCACCGCATTCGCCCCCAATCGCCACGGTACGGGGGCAAATTTGCTGGCAATATCGATGGCAATATCGGTCTGTTGGGTAAATTTTCCTAAGAGTCGTTCCGATTCCCCCAGTCCATAGACTTCGGCAGTGTCAAAAAAGGTGATTCCTGCTTCTACTGCCGCTTTAAAGGCCTCCTCTACCTGACTAGCTCCGTATTCCTTGCCATAGTTCCAGAATAGTTTATCTCCCCATGCCCAAGTCCCGATTCCTAAGGCACTGACGGAAATTCCTGTTTGTCCGAGATTAGCGGTTTGTCTAGTCATATTCTCTACACGGAATGACAGCGTTTCCCATTAAAGATGAAGTGTAACCTATATTTGGTCTGACTCACCACTAACCTCCTTTTTTGATTCCGGGAAATTCCCACCCATAATTAATGGGAAAGGACTTGACTTTGCCGGCGACTTGCGCTATGCTTTTCTTATAATGGGAATCTGTGGAAAATTTTTTTAGATGCAAAGATTTCTATTATGAATAAAATGTTTTAAAAATATTATCCCAAAATCTCCCGATAAAAGCAAGCAAAATTTTGCCGATAATTGTTAAGTTTTGTTAACAAAGAAATGCAGAGATCAGCAAGGTAAAAAAATCGAAATCTCTTGCTGATCTTGTTTGTCGCTTAACCTATGATTAGGTTAGGCGAATTTGGCGCTTTGACTAATTGTTAGTGCTAACTTCCGTGGTTTCAACAATTGCCGTCGGACAGACATTGCTGAGATTTTTGCCAATTGTTTTCAATCTAGAAGGAGCTAATCAATTAAGTCTCTTGCCAGATAAGGATTTAGTCGATTTATACCCCCTTATCGAATCATACCAAGTAACGAAGAGCCTCTTTCTTCTGGTGTCCCCTAGGTCTGCATACTGTAATTCTTGGGCTGCCCATTTCTCCATTTTTTTGCTTACCTTCACCTTGATTCCTTCTTTCAAAACTATACCTATCAATCGTTTCCCCTTTTTTTTAAGTTTCCTCTCTTTTTGTTAAGAAAGATCTGACTAATGGATAGGGGGGATCTGAAAGTTTTCAATACCTACCTACTTAGTTTTTACCCTTCTTTTTAGGTAGGAGAATTGCCAGATTCTTTCTTGTGCATGAGTGCCCGTCGCCCCTGGCCTTCAGAAACTGATAACTAATTCCAGGCTGATGGCTTTTTGGCTTAAGATAAAGTTTAGCCCTCGATCGAGTTTTAGTGTTTTCATGGTTTTACAACTGCGCGTCTATGTTCCCGAACATCCTCTGGTTAAGCATTGGCTGGCGATCGCCCGCGATCAAAATACCCCCTCGGTACTGTTTAAAACAGCGATGACGGAACTAGGGCGCTGGTTAACCTACGAAGCAGCCCGGCAATGGTTGCCGACGCTGGAAACTAGCGTTAAAACCCCTCTAGCGGAATGTCCGGCTACTTTTATCGATCCTAGCGTACCGATGGCCGTAGTCCCGATTTTACGCGCAGGATTAGCCCTGTTGGAAGGGGCGCAAAGTCTTTTACCCCTAGCTAGTACCTATCATCTCGGTTTAGCCAGAAACGAGGAAACCCTGGAGGCGAGTTGTTATTTAAATAAACTACCGGCTAGTTTTGATCCAGCCACGAGAGTGTTAATTCTTGAACCGATGTTAGCCACGGGGGGATCAATTTCAACGGCAATGGCAGAAATTACTGCCAGAGGCGTTGATCCTGCCCTAATTCGCGTGATTTCCGTGGTGGCTGCCCCACCGGCTTTACAGAAATTGAGTCAGAATTATCCCAGCTTGAACATCTATACGGCTATTATCGATGAAGGACTAAATAGCCGCGGTTACATCGTGCCGGGGTTGGGCGATGCCGGCGATCGAGCTTTTGGAACCTATTAGGAGAAAAACGGATTATGAGTCAGCGAGATGGGTTTGCGGGCGGTTTTTTAGCCGGTGCGATTGTCGGTGGTTTGGTGGGCGGTGTTTTGGGGACAGTGTTGGCTAATCGCAGCCGTCGCGGTTTAGCAGCTGCTGACAATCAGTCTTTTTTGGAGGAGATCCGCAATGGGCGCTTGACTCCAGAGGAAGGTATGGAAATGGCCCGCCGCAGTTTAGAAGATAAAATTGCCCAGTTAAATCTAGCGATCGATGATGTGCGTCAACAGTTAGGATCGGTACAGGAAAACGGCAGCGATCATTAAAATAGGGCTGACTGAATAAATTTAAAAACCTTGTTGGATAAACTCTGTGCTTACCGGCGCTATGGTTAACCTAATCTATGACAAAAATCGACCTCTTCCCAGTGCCGAAGAATTGCCTTCTTCCGACGAAAATCCAGTGGACAATCAGTTGCAAAACGATATTCCCAATCTACTGCTAAGTTTATGGCTCTTCTAGGTTCTGTGTGGTAAGTTTAACTTACATAGGATCGATCAATCCTTGTGTCCTTTGTGTCTTTGTGGTTCGTTCCACCTCATCGTTTCTTAGCCTTTGAAGTCAACCATAATACGAGAGAAAGAGGTCGGTTAAGCTATGTTTTATGGGCAGAAAAGTATATCTTGCCGATTTTGTTTTTAGAGGTAATTTCTGAAAAATATAATAGTGAATATCAGGAAAAATTCTTAAATTACCAAAGCTTGGGAATTTTGTATTATGTAATATACAATCCTTTCAGTGGCAGAAGAGGAAGATTTAAAAACAGACAAAGATTAGAAGTATATAAATTAGTCTCAGGGAAATATGAACTTCTAGAGAGTGAGAATAATCGGGTTTGGCTGCCTGAAATTGGCTTGGCGCTAGGTTACGAAAAAGGAGAACATATTGCTTGGTATCGGGAATGGTTATACTGGTATAACCAGTCAGGAAATCGCTATCTAACGGCATATGATTGAGAGTATCGGGGGTTGATTCGGTGTATTAGTTCTTATCCTGTTCGCTCTCGGAGTTGTTTTGAGATTACCGCTCAGAGTAGAGCTGCTTTGTCTGTCTATTTTGAGATTGAGTCTCAGGTTGATCGGTTCTTTTCTTCCATAACCCGCGTGTTACCCAACGCGGGTTAGAATGACAATTTGGGATCACATTTGTACCGTTATGGTTTGAACTGGTTATTCACTGTAGGATCAACCACCCGCTAAAAATCCCTTTTTTTCAGGAAAAAATCGAGCAGCGACCCCGAAAAAGTGGTAATAGTATTGAAGGAGTGGTCTTAAAAGTGATGATATGACTGACCAGAATGGCGTGTTAGTAGAAGAACAGAGCGAGGATATTACCCGTAAGATGAGTCAATTAGCCACCGAGTCGCCGAAAAACCAATTACAGATTCTGACACAATTAGCCGGGGCCGGGGAAGGTGGCCTAACTGTGTTGAGAGATTTTTTGTTGGCCAAGCAGCCCACTCCCGTTAATCTGGTGACAGGTAAGGCCTATCAATTGCTCTATCAAGATAATAGCACTCAGAGCAAGGAATTTTTAGCTAATTATTTCCCCACGGGTGTTGTTCCCCTCGATAGTGCTAAAGGTATCGATTATCGACTTTTACAGGAATTATTGGCTAAACAGGATTTTCAAACTGCCGATAGTCTCACCCGTCAAAAACTCTGTGAATTAGCAGGAGAAGGAGCAATACAGAGGAAATGGGTCTATTTTACGGAAGTGGAAGCTTTCCCCGGTGTAGATATTCAGACTATTGATAATCTTTGGTTAGTTCATTCGGAAGGAAAATTCGGTTGGTCGGTGCAGCGCAAATTATGGCTCGGTGTCGGTCAAGATTTCCCGAAACTCTGGCCGAAAATTGGCTGGAAAAATGGCAATAATTGGACAAAATACCCCCAAGAATTTATCTGGGATTTAAGCGCTCCCGTGGGTCATTTACCCCTGTTAAATCAACTGCGCGGGGTGAGAGTGGCTGCCTCTTTATTCTCCCATCCCGTCTGGAGTGAAAAATAGATTGAGAGCATTCGGCCCGCTAGTCTATCAGATTTCTACATTTTCGGGACAATTTCCTCTAAGGCCGCTTCTAGATTAGGATAACGATAGTCAAAACCGATCGCTTGGGTGGCTTTTGGCAGCACTTCTTGACCTTCTAAGACGATTTTTGCCCCTTCTCCCAAGAGAATTTCGAGGGCAAAATCTGGCACTGGCAACCAAGAAGGACGCTTCATTACTTCCCCTAAAATCTGACAGAATTCTTTCATGCGGACGGGATTGGGTGCAGTAGCGTTGAAAGTACCGCTAATTTCTGGGCGATCAAGACAATAGATAATTAAATTAATTAAATCATCCCGATGAATCCAAGAAAACCACTGACGACCGCTGCCAATCGGACCGCCGGCAAAAAGCTTGAAGGGTGGGATCATTTTCCCTAAAGCACCCCCATTGCCTAAAACAATACCCGTGCGAAGAATGACTAAACGAGTGCCGTAATCTTTCACTTTTTGGGCGGCTGTTTCCCACTTTTTACAGACATCCGCCAGAAAATCGCCACCGGGAGGGCTGTTTTCGTCAAAACTAGCGGTTTCACTGGTTCCATAGTAACCGATCGCCGAGGAGTTAATTAAAACTTTCGGTTTCTGGGCGGCCAAGGCGATCGCTTCGACAATTTTCTCGGTGCCGATTTGCCGACTAGCGACGATTGCCTGTTTTGCTTCACTGGTCCAGCGTTCCGAAATCGGTTCTCCGGCTAGATTAACCACCGCGTCACATCCAGAAATCTCTTTTTGCCAATCCCCCGATTCTGTGGCGATATAAGGGATAATCTCTATCTTAGGATAGATTGACTTTGGGTACATTCTTCGGGCTTTATCGGGATTGCGAGTCAAAATTAGGATGTCATCGCCGCGATCATAGAGTTTGACCACTAATCGACTACCCACAAATCCCGTCGCCCCAGTAATCGCTATTTTCATGGTTTCTTGACTAAATTTATCCTTATTTTAGCTGGTTTTTAACTATCAGAACTCAGGAGTTGAGAGTTGGGGTTTTAGGGTTTTAGGGTTTTAGGGTTTTAGTTGAAATTTCCCCATTCCCCTATCTCCCCATCACCCTATCTCCCCATTCCCCTATCTCCCCATTCCCCCATCACCCCACTTCTCACTTATCCTGATACCCCATACCGTTGGCTGCCGCGTAACGATTCATAAAGCGCAGAAAACGCTCCCAGTGTTCATCGGTGATTTCAAAACCACATTCTACCCGTTGAATTTCATCCCCTTCATCTCCTCCAAAAATAAACTTAGTCGAGTTGGGAATAACTATAATCACTCCTTCCTCATCGGTGAGACGGAGATCGCCGTAGGTACGAGTGGTGAAACTTTGGAAACGTTCGATCGCTTTCAGGGTTTTAAAAGTCATCAGGACATTGCGAATCCCGGTATTTTTATTTTTGCGGAGACTAACACCGCTTAATTCTTCTGATAAACCGACAAAAAACTCGATCGTGGGAGTGGTCATAGGTGTGGGTATAAGATTTGAGTTATTGATTTTCTCTTAATTACTTTTGATCAGAAAAAATAGTTCATGATTACTAATAAAGTAACCATGAACCGAAAAACAGGCTATTCCGCTTCTCCACCTTGGATTTTGAGGAGGAGAAAACCCCAAGCTAATCCGACGAGGACGAGAACGATCGCCACGATCGGCCCATTAAATAACATACTTTCTGCGGTCATGGTGATTGCTCCTGAGCCTACAATAATCGATCAACAGATCAATGGTATTTTAACCTACGAAGGCGATCGACTGCAGCCAGACTGGGGCAAAATTGAGGGGGAAAATCGGCCAATAAATTTGAGAACTTTCCTAGTATATACGTTCTAACAATCCTCAAGGAAGGATGCTCACCCCCATACTAGATATTTTTAATACTATCTTTATATTTGCCGTCGCCACTTTGTGTTAGTGTCTTATCTGCTTAATTCTCCACTTATACTGAGAAAATTAAGTATTGATAACTATTGGTGATGACTGGTAAAAAATCATTTATGCTCAAGATCAAGTTAATACTATTTTTAGGTTTGTTGCTGCTGAGTTGTCAATCGACTAATCTCAATGGTAATAATAGTTCGATGGCTCAGATTACGGCTGAGAATCAAGGGCAAATATTACCGATCACCGCCAAAGCAGATATTAATGGTGAGATGATTGAGTTAGAAGTAGCTCAAACCCCCGAACAACAGGCCAAGGGTTTGATGTATCGCTTGTCTTTGGAAAAAAATCGCGGTATGCTATTTCCCTTTGCACAACCTCTGGTGGCCCGGTTTTGGATGAAAAATGTCTCGATTCCTCTAGACATGATTTTTCTAAAAGATGGTATAGTAAAAGCAGTTTTGCTCAATGTCCCTCCTTGTGCTGTGGATCCTTGTCCTGTCTATGGGCCAAACACCATGGTTAATCAAGTCATCGAACTAGCTGGGGGTCGAGCGAAAGAATTAGGAGTGAAAGAAGGAGATAAAATTAAGATTGAGTCTATCTCAAGACCTTAATTTTTAAAAATGGTGTTGACTTTCTTATAGAAAGTGTCCCTTGTCTGGAAATATAAGTGTGGCTTTTATAAGCTATTACGCATTTATACTGTTTAAGATCTAACCATATCGATTAAGATTTTTATAGTCTATCAAGTCATAGATTGAATAATCTTCACCCTTGCTATAGATTAAACAGAGACAAAATTCTACTGGAGCTAACGGGACTATTTGTAAGAGAGCCAGCGATTTTTAGACAAGCACTCTCTATCATCGAGATAGCTTAGATACAGAAAAACGGTCGCAGGACTAACTGTCCTTGAAACCGATCAGGTGGTGTTTTATTGAAATTACGAGATATACTATTGAGGAAAAAGTCCCCCTATGTCCACGATTGCCTATTCCCAATTCCGACAATTTCTACAAGAGGAATTGTCCCTTCCCCAAGAATCGATCGCTATGGCCGAGCGCTCGATCCAATCTGATAAAATTCATTTACCGATGATTCTCTGGCAGTACGGTTTAGTGACCTTAGAACAATTAGACAAAATTTATGATTTTCTCGAAGAGGTAGTCTAATCTTACAATTTCTCACTATTGACAAGGAGAATAATTGCCATGGCTGTTCATAGTTTCTGGCACAATTTGAAAATTCAGATTCCAAAAACTACTAATCATCACCTGAGAAGTGGGTTATTTAAACCCACTTTTTTAATAACTATACAATTGAGAATTATCGATTAACTGCTCAGTCCATGAAACCCCATGACCAATTTGCCAAAAATTACCTTGAACAATTACTTTCTCCCTTAGGAACCGTCGAAATCAGCAAAGAAGTCAGCGACGAAACCCGACAGATAGATTTATTTTTTTCCCCCAATCCCGAACTAAACCCCGATTATCTGGGATTATTGGGCAGAATTGTCCTTAATACTGTCTTAATTGAACCCTATCGCAATCCTCCCAACCGTAGCGAGATTCGTAATTGTTTAGCAAAACTTTTGGCGATTTTAGCCGAACTGCAAAGACAAGCTAAACGGGAAAATCAGAGTTACAATGAAGACAATGCCCCTCGCTTATGGATTTTATCTCCTTCCGCTAGTCTGACTCTTTTAGAGAGTCTTGGGGCAAAATTAGACCAGGATTGGCCAGAAGGCGTCTATTTTCTTCCCTCGCTTTATCGCACTGCAATTATCGCTATTAATCAATTGCCTGTGACTGCTGAGACTCTTTGGTTAAGATTATTAGGACGGGGAAAAACTCAAAACCAAGCGGTGGGAGAATTGTTAGAATTACCTCAAGGTAATGCTTTCCGGGAAAATGTCCTAGAATTATTAATTAGTTGGCGGGTTAGTATGGAAATAAATAACATCCTAGAAACTGAAGATAGAGAGGTGTTTATGACTTTATCTCAAACCTATCAGGAATGGAAGGAAGCAACTAAACAGGAAGGACGACAGGAAGGAAAACTAGAAGGAAAACTAGAAGGAAAACTAGAAGGAAAACTAGAATCTATTCCCCGTTTGCTTGCTTTGGGTTTAAGTGTAGAACAAATCGCTCAAGCTTTGGATTTAGACTTAGAACAGGTCCGACAAGCGGCGCGAGAGTAAAGGTGGAGAGTTAAAACGCAAAAATGCCACAATGGATAAAATAGGCATTTTCTGACTAACTGACATCTTCTATGAGTAACCACCTAAGCGGAAGCGAGATTCGCCAGCGATTTTTAGACTTTTTTGCGGCCAGAAACCATAAAATTCTCCCTAGTGCATCTCTAGTCCCAGAAGACCCCACCGTTTTGCTGACTATTGCGGGAATGCTCCCTTTTAAGCCGATTTTCTTAGGGCAAAAGACCCCAGAATTTCCCCGCGCTACCACTTCCCAAAAATGTATTCGCACCAACGATATCGAAAATGTCGGCCGGACTGCCAGACATCATACTTTTTTCGAGATGTTGGGCAATTTTAGCTTTGGTGATTATTTTAAAGAACAAGCGATCGCCTGGGCCTGGGAATTGTCCACAGAAGTTTTTAACCTTCCCCCCGAAAGATTAGTCGTTAGTGTCTTTAAAGAGGATGAGGAAGCTTTCGCTATCTGGCGCGATCAAATCGGTATTCCTGCCCATCGTATCCAAAAAATGGGCGAAGCGGATAACTTTTGGGTATCGGGTCCCACGGGTCCCTGTGGTCCCTGTTCGGAAATTTACTACGATTTTCACCCGGAATTAGGGGATAAAACCATCGATTTAGAGGATGATAGCCGTTTTATCGAGTTTTATAACCTCGTCTTCATGCAGTATAACCGCGACGCGGACGGCAATCTAACACCCCTAGCGAATAAAAATATCGATACGGGGATGGGTTTGGAACGGATGGCGCAAATCCTGCAAAAAGTCGCCAATAACTACGAAACTGACCTAATTTTCCCGATTGTCGCCGAAGCAGCCCGGTTAGCAGCGATAGACTACCAGAAAGCGGACGAAAAAACGAAAGTTTCCCTAAAAGTCATCGGTGATCATGTGCGCTCGGTAGTACACATGATAGCAGATGGTATCTCAGCATCGAATACTGACAGAGGTTACGTCTTGCGTCGTCTGATTCGTAGAGTAGTACGGCACGGGCGTTTAATTGGTATTGAAGGTCAATTTATCACCAAAGTGGCGGAAGTGGCGATCGCTCTTTCCGAGTCCGTCTATGGCAATGTTCGGGAACGAGAAACGGTGATCAAGGCAGAATTAGAGCGAGAGGAAGCGAGATTTTTAGAAACCCTAGAAAGAGGCGAGAAACTGCTCGAATCGATTCTAGAAAAAGAAAAAAGCCAGATTTCGGGAGTCGATGCCTTTACCCTTTATGATACCTATGGCTTCCCCCTCGAACTCACTCAAGAAATCGCTGAGGAGCAGGGTTTAAGCGTCGATACGGCGGGTTTCGAGCAGGAAATGAAAAAACAGCAGCAAAGATCAAAAGCCGCCCACGAAACCATAGATTTGACGGTACAGGGCAGTTTAGATAAGCTGGCGGAACATATTCACCCGACGGAATTTCTCGGTTATACGGATTTGCAAGCAACCGCAACAGTAACGGCGGTTTTAGTCGCTGGTAAAACGGTGGAATCGGCCGCAGCAGGCACTGAGGTGCAGGTAGTTCTCGATCAAACACCTTTTTATGCCGAATCGGGTGGACAAATCGGTGACAAGGGTTATTTAACTGGCGATAATCTGCTTATCCGCGTTGAGGATGTGCAGAAAGAATCAGGGATTTTTATCCATTTTGGTCGGATTGAGCGGGGAATTGTCACCACCGGCGATACAATTAATGCTCAGATCGATCGCTCCTGTCGTCGTCGCGCTCAAGCTAATCATACCGCCACCCATCTGCTACAATCGGCCCTGAAAAAGCTTGTCGATGGGGGGATTTCCCAAGCAGGTTCCCTAGTCAATTTCGATCGCCTCCGTTTTGATTTTAACTGTCCTCGTCCCCTGACTAGCGCTGAATTGCAACAGGTGGAAGAACAGATTAACACTTGGATTGCCGAAGCGCATGACACCGAGATAGCGGTGATAGGATTGGAAGAAGCGAAGCAGAAGGGAGCTATTGCCATGTTTGGCGAGAAATATGGCTCAGAAGTGCGAGTTATTGATATTCCTAGCGTTTCTATGGAATTATGCGGGGGAACTCACGTTAAAAATACCGCCGAGATCGGTTTATTTAAAATCATCTCCGAGACGGGAATCGCTGCGGGAATTCGTCGCATCGAAGCGGTGGCCGGCCCTGCCGTGTTAGCCTATTTGAATGAACGGGATCAGGTGGTACGGGATCTGTGCGATCGCTTTAAGGTCAAACCTCTGGAAATTCCCGATCGCATTACGGCCCTACAATCAGAGTTAAAGGGGACACAAAAGCAGTTAGAAGCGGTTAAACAGGAGTTAGCACTAAATAAATCGGATGCTTTGCTATCTCAAGCTGAATCTATCGGCGAATTTAAGCTATTAGTCGCTTCTTTGGGTGATATTGATGCTAATGATTTGATGGCCGCAGCCGAAAGACTACAGCAAAAATTAGGGGAAGGGGCGGTAATTTTGGCCTCGACTCCCGCAGCTGATAAAGTGAGTTTAGTGGCCGCTTTTAGTCCCCGGGTGATTAAAGATAAGGGTTTACAAGCGGGTAAATTTATCGGTGCGATCGCTAAAATCTGCGCCGGTGGTGGTGGTGGCCGTCCCAATTTAGCTCAAGCTGGGGGACGGGATGCTAGTAAGTTAAGCGAAGCTTTAGCTAAGGCCAAAAGTCAGTTAACTAGCAGTTTACAATAGTTTTAAGGGTGGGCATTTTGTCCACCTTTAAAAAATTAGTTATCCTCTCGGTGTGATTGGTAAAAATAATATGGAACTACTGATCAAGAATTTGGGATCAATTAGAAATAATAATCAAGCTCTAGATTTAACCAAGAAGTTTTATAGTTTTATTGGTTACAATAATAGTGGCAAAACCCTAGTTTCTCAGCTTTTATGGACAATTGTTAATCATGACAATATTAGAAAGTTTTCCGAAAATACCCAAATTGATTCTTTAGTAATTGACTGTGAAAAACCTATTAAAAAAATTACTATCAATCAAGAATTAATCGATGAGATTCTAAATAAATTTAGCCAGTTTATTGAAAAAGAAGTTGTTAATACCTACAATCTTGATGCCAGTATTAAAGAAACGATTATTAGTTCCAATAAATTAATTTTTCAAGCAAATATCAAAGAATTTAAAGAGACGAAATTTAAAACAACTTTTTTGGTTCGTGTTGCAGGAAATAATGATCTGGAGTATTTACAGATTAGCAAGGGCAAAGGTAGCCTAACAATAAATATAAAAGAGAATAATACCCCTGAGAAAGTATTTGATAAAATACCCAGAGACTTTTTTGAGAGAGCTAAACCATACAAGGAATCAGTAGTTATTCCGTCAATAATAAGAGTGCTTTTGTCTCCGATGCAAGATACTTTTTTTATCCCCGCTAGTCGTAGCTTTTTTCCTGTTTTCTACCAGTACATTTATGAGATAGAGAGAAATAAAAGAAGTGATTATAATCGTCGATTGCAAGAATTAATAGAAAATATTGATGATGATGGTGATACTATTAAAGAATGGGTGAAAGCGGGGAATAAAGAGGAGAATTTTCGAGAGAAGGGTCCAAAGATTGTCCTGATTCTCGATAATGCTAGTATTCACAAAAAAACAGATGTTGTTGGTAAAATTGCTGAAAATATGCCCAACTTAATTTTAGAGTATTTACCCGCATATAGCCTAGATTTAAATATCATTGAATTGGTCTGGCACTCGGCAAAAGAATTTATCGCTCATCGACTTTTTAAATCAGTTGAAGAATTAGAATCTCTTTTACATCAACTTTTAAATGAAGGCGGTTTAATTATTAAGTGGGATCGCAAGTTGAAAAACAAGGTTAATTCTGTTAACGCAATTTAAATTACGAACAGCTTAAACCGATCAGGACTGCCTTGGGATAACGGGTGATACGCTGAAAATCGGCGGGAATTAATCCCAATCCCATGCCTAACATTAAAACGCCTAGGGCAACGGGTAAGAGGATATTAGTAAAAAAGTCGGCCTGCATGGGATAAAAGCCGAGAAGATGAGCTTATTTTCCCATAAATTGACTAATTTATTCTTGTCCTTGGTTGCCGATTTTGCCGACTAAAAAACCCCCAGTGTGCAGAGGGGGTTAAATTGTAGGAGAAATCCAACCCCGGGGATTTTAGTCTGGTTTCTCTTTCCCCTCTGGGATGATATCCCCGTCTTACTTCAGTTGCTTGGTGGCAACCATGGGATCACAGCTAGGGAACTGCCGATGCGACTACTACTTTTGACATCAGCAATGCCTAGGAAATGTTGCCGCAGGACTTCCATCAAGAATAACGAGGGCAAATTTTTCTTCTAAATCCCACAATCCTTGAATTCCCCACCGTTGACAAATTGCTGGGGCGATCAAGGTGGTGGATTTTCAGTGAACGATAGGTGAGTTTTTGCAGAGTTTTCCCTTCTCGATCGAGGGGCAGTTTTCTCTCATCTAAGTTGTGTGTAAACATAGCAACCCTCCAGAACCCTACAGTTCTATTGTACCTTTATCCCTGGTTCGAGTGCGGGAGAATGTAATAATCTTTATTATTCGTCAGAGAAGACTCAACCTTTGTTTGTTTTAAATGTAGTCGCAAGTGTGAGCGGGTTAATATTCCTTAGCTTGTTTACCAATTCCCTCAGCACGATTACCAGTTGACTCTTTGCTTCTTTGTGCGATCTAGTTTGAGGATTTGTCTGGGGTAAAGTAATTGATAAAGTAGCTAATTTCCCCGACATCACTCTCTTTGATAATCCTGATTGATTGCCATTACATTAATTAAGTTAAGGAAAAAAGGGTTAAATTCTCTAGAATAATTATCCTTAGCATGGCTCATTTTTGAGCGAAAGACTGGCTCCCTTGCTGCCAGTGGAGAATAGGAAATCTATCAATAGTCATTAGTCATCGGTTAGCTCTTTGTCCACTGGCAAATCGCATTGTTGTTCTCGAAAACGGTAAAATTAGCGAAGTAAGAACCCATGGGGAACTGATGAGCAAACGAGGACAATATCACCCTAATAGTTATCAATCTAAAAAACCCGGTGTGCAAGGGAGGTTAAATTGTCGGAGAAATCCAATCATGAGGATTTTAGTCCAGTTTCCCTCTCTCGCTCCGGAGTGAGAGAATAGTCAAACTTAGTTTTTTTGTCCCGATCGAGAGTATTTTCTGAGATAGATCATTGTCGATCTAGGGATAAAAAACAGTAATTTTGCCCGATATAACCTTTTACTTGCCCCTATGACTGTCAAAATCGCTCTCAACCCCAATCAAATCCAAAATCTCGATCTCTCATCCTTAGAGACTATTATTCAAGATTATCAGTCCCGATCAGCGATCGCCAAACTGGAACAAGCTCTACAATTAGAGATAGATTATCCTCGTGCGGAGGGTGATATGCGAGAATTATCGGAGATACCGGAAGTCAGGCTGTGGTTTCTGCGTTTGGATGCGGTTTATCCCTGGTTAATCTTTATTCTTGACCCAAAACAGGGAGAAATCGCCCGTTATGCTGCTATGTTGGTCCCCCATCAATTCCATCGCGGGGAAGGAATTCAATATAATCCCGAAGCTTTAGAGATTTTTGTGATGCAAAAACTCTTTATTCTGTCTGATTGGCTGAAAAGTCAGCAAATTCCTGCTTTATCTCGCTTAAAATTTTTCGCTCAACAGTTTGGTTACGATATCGACGAGCAATTTCTCTCTAGTCTCTAAAAGCTTCCTGCGCTGACTAGATAAGGTATTTTAAATATATGACAAGCTACTGTCTCGCCCAATTTAGCGCCACCAATACCCCTATCAGAGAATCATGGATACAAAATCCTTTAAACGCACCCTACAGCAATCGGATAACTATAACCGCAAGGGATTCGGTCACAAAGAGGAAGTAATGGATGCGATGACCAATGAGTATCAAAGCGACCTCATCCAAAAAATTCGTGAAAATAATTATCGTTTAGAACGGGGTGACGTGACGATCTATCTCGCTCAAGCTTTTGGTTTTTGTTGGGGGGTAGAACGCGCTGTTGCTATGGCCTACGAAACTCGTCAACATTTTCCCCAGGAACGTCTCTGGATTACTAACGAAATTATTCACAATCCCTCGGTTAATCAGCGTCTGCGCTCCATGGCCGTGGGTTTTATTCCGGTGGAAAATGGCCAAAAAGACTTTAGTGTGGTGGAATCGGGGGATGTGGTGATTTTACCTGCTTTTGGGGCCAGTGTCTCGGAAATGAAAATACTTAACGATAAGGGTTGCATGATTGTGGATACCACTTGTCCCTGGGTTTCTAAGGTGTGGAATTCCGTGGAAAAGCACAAAAAAAGCGCCCATACTTCGATTATTCACGGCAAATATAATCACGAAGAAACTATCGCCACTAGCTCTTTTGCCGGCACTTATCTAATCGTTTTAAATTTGGCTCAAGCTAATTATGTCGCTAATTATATTCTCCACGGTGGCGATAAAAACGAGTTCTTAGAGAAGTTTAAAAATGCTCATTCCCAGGGTTTCGATCCCGATCGCGATCTAGATTATATCGGTATTGCCAATCAAACCACGATGCTGAAAAGTGAAACGGAGGAAATTGGCAAAGTCTTCGAGCATACTATGTTGAGAAAGTACGGACCGATCGATTTTAAAGATCATTTCATGAGTTTTAATACCATCTGTGATGCCACTCAAGAGCGTCAAGATGCCATGTTTGAACTGGTGAAAGAACCACTTTCTTTAATGGTGGTAATTGGCGGTTATAATTCCTCTAATACCACTCACCTACAGGAAATAGCGATCGAGCGTGCCATTCCCTCCTATCATATCGATAGTGCCGAGCGCATTCTCCCCGGTAATCGCATCGAACATAAACCTTTAGGTGGCGATTTAATCATCACTGATAACTGGTTAAATGAGGGAAAAATTATCGTCGGAGTGACTTCCGGTGCTTCCACTCCCGATAAGGTGGTAGAAGAGGTAATCGAGAAAATTTTTGCGCTCAAATCTTCTTTAGTCCCCGATTAATTAGCCTAGGTGTTAACCTTTGGCAATGGCTGCATCTCAATTTTGGAGAAATATCTATTGCTCACCATCAGTTATTTTTATCCGTGGGATTGCTGACAAATTGACGTTTGGGTTTACCATTATCAGTAGAACCGTTCGGCTCTTCTCGTTTCTCTCTGGAGAGCCAATATTTTCCTAAAAACGGCGGGTTTTATCGATTCCGTAGATAATTCCCGTCACCACGGAAGAGAGAATTAATAACAAAATTAATCCTCCGGGTAAAAAAGATAATATTCCCATGCCGCGCAATATATAAACTAACACGGTTACTAATAGGAAACCGAAAAAAAGAGACTTTAAGTAGCTAGAATTTGAGCGCATTTACTTAGATTAACAGTTCCTCTTGACTTAAGTTTAACTTTTCGACAATCATTGCTAGGATTTTTTCTTCCCTTTTTCCGTTACTGATAGATTTCAGTAAACGGCGATTGAGAATAATTTTTTCCCCGTTGGATAAGGTTAAAATAATCCGTCGGTAATTAGACCCCAAAAAGCCTTTGTCATCTTCTACCTTTGCCTCAACAATTCTCTCTAGAAGATAATCACTTTCACTTCTAAAAGTTAAATGTTGTCGCCTACGGGTTAGGGTAGCGGTACCTTGATTAAAGATATAAATCTCCCAATAGCTGGCATCATAAAGTAACAATAGACCTGACAATAAGCATAACATACCCCAGAGATAGTAGCGATAATTATCGTTCTGTTCTAGCACTGCTGACAAGGTATCTAGGGGACTTTTGGCAATAATTTCCTGAGTTTGATATCTATTCACAAAATTCTCAAATCGGGTTTTAAAATCACTAGCTGACTGCACATCCCGAAAATTCTCGATGTAGAGATGGTTATTTCTTCCGACCAATAAAACCGTGTTATTAACAGTTTTTTCCTGCTCAACACTGATAAAAACTTCCTGATAGACAGCCGTAGCTTTAATGTGAGTTAAAGAAAAATTTTCCCGACTAGAAACAGGAAAATTATACTCTTGGACATATTGACAATCTATCCTTTTTGTACCTAACCGAATGCAGTCGAGATAAGCACGCTGGAAATAAACCACATAGGCTAAAAAGAGCAAGGGAACCCCAGTGAGAAAAAAACCCAGAAAAGGACGATATTTAGGAGCTTTATTCTCTAATAAGAGTGTAGTCAGCGTTTTTTGCTTAACTCGCATGGGAAACCCTACAGGTACTTTGTTCTAATTGTACTACAGCTTTTTTCAGCATCCTTCTGAGGATCGATTTATTTAATATGCCAGGGAAAATTGTAATGATTATTCACGAAAATCTGTCATCGGTCTCTAGACTGCCTCTATCTTGACCTTTTTTGTCTCGGTTTGGCACGGTAAAACCCTGTTTATCGAGTTTTTGTAAAGCTTTGGCGTTTTTTTGTTTATTGTTTGCATTTATATTAAATGTATAAACAAAGCTTTTTTTATAAGTTTTTATCAATTTCAGAGACTTTATAAGCTCTAAAAAAATTATTTTTCTGATTTTTACGCTTTTAATCTCACTCTAGCTATAGCAGATAAAAATTGAGCCTCTTGCCAAGGGGCGGGGAGATGGTCAATAATTGCGATCGAAGCACTGATAAACAAACTCACCATTCAAGCGTACATTTAGGAGAACTTCCATGCCTTTAACACTCGCAGTCTACGGAAAAGGTGGCATCGGTAAATCGACAACAAGCTGTAATATTTCGGCCGCTTTAGCCAAAAGAGGCAAAAAAGTCCTACAAATAGGCTGTGACCCCAAGCATGATAGCACTTTCACCCTGACAGGCTTTCTGATTCCCACAATCATCGATACCCTGCAAGAAAAAGATTTTCACTACGAAGACATCTGGCCCGAAGACGTTATCTATGACGGTTACGGTGGCGTCAAATGCGTGGAAGCGGGTGGCCCCCCGGCCGGTGCCGGTTGTGGCGGTTACGTCGTCGGGGAGACGGTGAAATTATTAAAAGAATTGAACGCTTTTGATGAATTTGACGTGATTTTGTTCGATGTTTTGGGGGATGTGGTCTGTGGAGGATTTGCCGCACCCTTAAATTACGCCGATTACTGCATAATTGTCACAGATAACGGCTTTGATGCTCTTTTTGCCGCCAATCGCATCGCCGCTTCCGTCCGGGAAAAAGCGCGCACCCATCCCCTACGACTAGCCGGATTAATTGGTAATCGCACCTCAAAACGCGATTTAATTAATAAATATGTAGATCATGTTCCCATGCCAGTGTTAGAAGTTTTACCCTTAATTGAAGATATTCGCGTCTCCAGAGTTAAAGGTCAAACTCTCTTTGAAATGGCCGACAAGGATCCGATGTTAAGTTATGTTTGTGACTATTATCTCAACATTGCCGATCAGATTTTAGCCAAACCAGAAGGAGTTATTCCCAAAGAATCTGCCGACCGGGAATTATTCACTTTATTATCGGATTTCTATCTTAATGCCGATAAACCCAAAGTTAACGCCGAGGCGGAATTAGATCTAATGATGGTTTAGATTATTTTGTAGGGTGGGTTAGGAACAGCGTAACCCACCAATAACCACCAATAAACTCTTTTTCTGGGTGGGTTACTGCGAATAATTAACTTATTAGTTAATAGTCTAACTTATCGTCGCCTAACCCACCCTACCCACGAATTTTATCGAGGACTCGATAATGATCATTTTTTCCTCTCATTGGGAATTCTAATAGGGAAAACATCATTATTCAGTCAAGGGGACAAAATGAGCAACTTTGAGGAATTAAAAGCAACCTTACCAAGGCGATGGTTAGATTACTACCAAAATAATCAAGCTTGGATTAAGTCTTTAATGGATTCTAGAGGATGGTGGCGAAAAACTCCCGATGGTGGTAAACGTCCCAGTGCTGACATAATTATAGCGGCAGCAACAGCTTTAGAACCTAAGTTGTCAGTGTGGATGTATCCCTTTTGTCAACTTAGTTCCGATGGGGACAAACTGGTAGAAGTCTTAGGACTAAATTTTGATTCTGAAAAAAAGGAGTTGGAAAAATCGGAAAAAGAATTACTGATTTCTAATTCGCACACTGAATATCTCAACGGATTCCGAGAAAAACAATTATCAGTCGAAAAAAACAAAGTAATTATTTTTGAGGAATTGCTAAAAATCTTACCAGATAAATGGTTAGATTACTACCAAAACAATCAACCGTGGATTAAGTCTTTAATGGATTCTAAAGATTCGTGGCGAAAAACTCCCGACGGTGGTAAACGTCCTAGTGCTGACATCATTATAGGTGCAATGACCGTTTTAGAATCTCAATTATCAGTGTGGATGTATCCCTTTTGTCAGCTTAGTTCCGATGGAAACAAACTTCTAGAAGTTTTAGGATTAAATTTTGATCCTGAGAAAAAACGACTAGAAAAGAAAGAAAGAGAATTAAGTAATTCTTTATATCCTACTGAGGATCCTGTACTGCAAAAAATCCGCCAAGAGTTACAACAAGAAAACCTAAATAAACCAAGTTAAAGGAGAACCAAAAAACATGACCGCCACTCAAGAACCGAGCGCTTTACAATTTGATTGTGAAACCGGCAACTATCACACCTTTTGTCCGATTAGCTGTGTTGCTTGGTTATACCAAAAAATCGAAGATAGTTTCTTCCTTGTTATCGGCACAAAAACCTGTGGTTACTTCCTGCAAAATGCTATGGGGGTGATGATTTTCGCCGAACCACGTTATGCTATGGCTGAATTAGAAGAAGGGGATATTTCCGCTCAACTAAAAGACTACGAAGAATTAAAACGCCTCTGCTTACAAATTAAACGAGATAGAAACCCTAGCGTTATCGTTTTTATCGGTACTTGTACCACCGAAATTATCAAAATGGACTTAGAAGGATTAGCACCGAAACTAGAGTCAGAAATCGGTATTCCTATCGTGACAGCGCGCGCTAATGGTTTAGATTATGCTTTTACCCAAGGGGAAGATACCGTCCTCGCTTCTATGGTGCATAAATGTCCCGAAAAAGTTAAGCATGAAGATGAAAAAGAAGAACGGAATGCCATCCAGAAACTCTTAACTTTTGGACGTAAAAAGGAAGAAATTAAACAGGAAGAATCGGAATATAAAGACCATCCTCCTTTAGTTTTATTTGGTTCCGTTCCCGACCCAATTGTGACTAATTTAACCCTAGAATTGAAAAAACAAGGAGTTAAAATTGATGGTTGGTTGCCAGCTAAACGTTTTACTGAATTACCGGTAATTGAAGAAGGTTATTATGTGGCTGGTGTCAATCCTTTTCTATCACGAACTGCCACCACTTTAATGCGTCGTCGTAAGTGTAAATTAATTGGCGCACCTTTTCCCATCGGTCCGGATGGAACCCGCGCTTGGATAGAAAAAATCTGTTCTGTTTTGGGAGTACAACCGCAGGGATTAGAAGAAAGAGAGGCAAAAATTTGGGAAAGTTTAGAGGATTATCTGCAACTTGTGCGCGGTAAATCGGTCTTCTTTATGGGGGATAATTTACTAGAAATTTCTCTGGCACGTTTCCTAATTCGTTGCGGGATGACTTGTGATGAAATCGGGATTCCTTACATGGATAAACGCTACCAAGCGGCCGAATTAGCCTTACTAGAAAAAACCTGTAATGATATGGGTGTTCCCATCCCGAAAATTATTGAAAAACCTGATAACTACAATCAGATTCAGCGCATTTACGACTTAAAACCCGATTTAGTTATTACAGGAATGGCCCATGCAAATCCCTTAGAAGCGCGGGGAATTAACACTAAATGGTCGGTAGAATTTACTTTTGCTCAAATTCATGGTTTTACCAATGCGCGAGATATTTTAGAATTAGCTACTCGTCCCCTGCGTCGCAACAATAACCTCAAGGAATTGGGTTGGGATAAGTTAGTTAAAGAGTCAGCAAAAGTGTAAATTTGTTTTCAAAAGGCTACAATCATCAGGTAAGGAAAATCAATTCCTTACCTTTTTTCTGTGATTGTTTGCCGATTCTGAGGATAATTCTTGTTCAAATGCTCAACAAGTGCATAAAATAAAAGTATCTTCTCCTTTATTCCTTAGAGACTGTTAGGGTTAATATGCAATGCTCATCGGATTTAGTGTCGGCAATTATCGCTCTTTTAAAGATGTAGTCACTCTCAGCATGGTAGCTGCGGAGGATGCCTGTGGTAATGATGAGCTTGATAAAAATAATGTTTTTAAGGTTAATCAACAATTTAGTTTACTGAAAAGTGCCGCTATTTATGGAGCAAATGCCAGTGGTAAGAGTAATTTAATTCTGGCATTCAATTTTATGCGACGGTTTGTCATGAATTCTGCTAAATTACAAATCACTGACAAAATAGATGTGGAACCCTTTAGATTAAGTACCGAAACTGTTGATAAACCATCCTTTTTTGAAATAGTTTTTCAGCTAAAAAATAAAACTTATAGATATGGATTTGAAGTAACTCAAAAGCGAGTAGTTTCCGAATGGTTATTTTGTACGCCCAGAAGTCGTGAAACTAAAATTTTTAATCGGCAAGGCGATAAAATAGAATATAGCAAAAATATTGAACAAGGTAATATACTAAGAGGATTGACAAAAAAAAATACTCTGTTTTTATCACTAGCGGCTCAATTTAATAATTCTCTAGCGGTGGAAATTGTCTCTTGGTTTAGTCACTTAGGTGTTGTGTCTGGGTTAGATGTGGAATTATTAAAAGCGATTACGCTTGAGCATCTTTCTAATAGACAAGATTTGATTGATGATGTAACTAAGTTAATTAAAAAATTAGATTTAAGTATTGACAATCTCAACCTAGAAATAGAAAGCAGAAAAATTTCCTTAGACAGTCTCCCGCAAGATTTACCGGATGTTGTCAGAAATATCATCAGTCACTCTAGCGGTGAAATAAAGTCCGCTACCATAAAAACCTATCATCCAAAGTATGACTCAACAGGTAAAATGATTGAGTTAGAAATTTTTGATATGGACAATCATGAATCTGATGGAACTAAAAAGATTTTGGCTCTGTCAGCACCGATTTTAGACACTTTGCAAAGAGGGGAAGTTTTAGTAATTGATGAATTGGATGCCAGACTTCATCCTTTAATGACTAGAAGTATAATCGAATTATTTAATTCTCAGAAAACTAATCCCAAAAATGCTCAACTTATTTTTACTACTCATGATATTAATTTACTTAGTCATAAATTTTTGAGGAGGGATCAAATTTGGTTTACCGAAAAAAATCATCAAGGAGCAACAGATTTATATTCTTTGGTGGAATTTGCTGATATTAATAATAATAATACATTTGAAAAAGATTATATTCAAGGTCGTTATGGAGCAATACCTTTTATTGGTGATTTAAGTACAATTATTGGTAATTAGTATGAGTAACAACAGGAATACTTCCGATTATTTGCGTCGCCAAACTAAGACTAGAGAAACAAGAAAAAAATTTTTAATTATTTGCGAGGGAAAAAAAACTGAAGTTAACTATTTTAAGGCTTTTACTGTTCCTAAGAAAATTGAAGTTAGGGTGAAAGGTGAAGGTAAAAATAGCTTGAGTTTAGTCAACAAAGCTATTCAGATTATAGATAATCTAAAAAAAGATGACTCATTTGATCAAATCTGGTGCGTTTTTGATAAAGATAACTGTTCTAAAGAGCAATTTAATCAAGCAGAAAGACTGGCTAAAGAAAACAATATCAAGATTGCCTATTCTAATGAAGCTTTTGAAATTTGGTTTATTTTACACTTTCAATATCTGGATATTGCCACATCCCGAAGTAAATACCCAAAAATTTTAACTACCCAGATGAAAAAGTATGGATTATTAAACGAGCAAGAAAAATATGAAAAAAATCGAGAGGATATGTACGAAAAATTAAAGCCATACCAGAGAACAGCAATAACTAATGCAGCAAAACTTATTCAAGATAGAGATGAAGCAAAAAAACATCCTTTTGATGCCAATCCCTCAACCACAGTGCAGGAATTAGTGCAAGAACTTAACATCAATAGTCGTCCTTAAGCTTGATTCTATTTTGTCAATAATTAAATATTTAATTTCAATTTAAACCTAAAGTTGTTATAATAACCAAAAGCCTATTTAACCAAAGTAACTGCTCTTAATTTAATTTAAATGTCCAATATCTTATCTCACCAAAAACCCTATCATCTCAACTTTAGCAGTGAGGATTTAGGCACAGTAAAACCGACTATCACCCTATTATCGGGGGAACCAGAACGCTCACGCTATATTGCTGAAACTTATTTACAAAATGCACGTTTACTATCGGATTATCGCGGATTAAATAGTTATCTTGGCTATCTAGATAATTCTACCCCAATCCTTCTGGCTACCAGTGGCATGGGTGCGCCATCTTTGAGTATTGTGGTTAATGAATTAATACAGGTGGGAATTAAAACTATTATTCGTATTGGTACTTGTGGCGCAATTCAAAATAGAATAACAATTGGTGATATTATTATCTCCCAAGCGGCTTTATGTAGGCAAGGTGCAGCTAATGATATTGCTCCTCCAGAATATCCCGCAGTGGCGGATCCTTTTTTGACAGTTGCTCTAGTCAAATCGGCTCAATTTTTGGGAGTAAATTATCATTTAGGTATTACCGCTTCTGTGGATAGTTTTTATGAAGGACAGGAAAGAATCCTGTCTTCTGCTAACCCTTATCTTCAGCGCCATTTAGAGGGAATTACGGAAGAATATCGACGTTTAAATATTCTCAATTATGAAATGGAAGCGGGAACTTTATTTAAAATGGCGGGGGTTTATGGATTTACTGCCGCTTGTATTTGTGCTGTGATTGCCGAAAGAAGCAAAGAGGAAGGGATTAGTTTAGAAAGCAAACAACAAGCCATCGAAAAAGCGATTCAGGTGGCAATATTGACCGTTAGCAACCTCTCCCTATCCTCAATTGATTAATGTTCAGAAATCATTTTCATTAAGACTTCCTCTTTTTCCTGACTTTCGGGATAACACGAGATAAGTTTAGCGCGTAATTCTTGAATTGATTTAATCACATTATCTGCTAATTCTTGGTCGCCATTGCGCCAGCCAAGGGGTGCTAGATGGGTGCGATTGGCTAAGGGAACTACTGGTTTTAAGAGTTGTTGACTTAGTTCTTTAATGAACCAAGCTACCGTATCTTTAGCCTGTAGATCCTTAGCAAAGGCGATAATTTCCAAGAGTCTAAATAGCTTACTATTGCTAATTAAACAACGGGTTTCCTGCACGTTTGGCTGTACATCTAAACCCAAACTCTGCACTAATTTAGCTAGAGCAGCTATGGGAATTGCACTATCTATGCCAGCAATTACAGGAGCCAGTAAAAGTGAGGGTTGATTTTTCAAAGATACAGTATGAATATCGGTATTATTCAGCGATTTTTGGATATCTTCGGCTTGATTTTTACCGACACAACCACTCAAAACCTGTTCTAGTTCTGTGTTTTCCACATCACTTAAAACCTCTAAAAGGGAGATATATTTACACCCTAAACTATGGCCCATCCAAAAATAATTAGGATTACCAGCAGTGGGATCCTCTAAGTACAAATTAAGGTTATCTTCATAGCCTAAAAACTTAGCTTCTTCATAAATAGCCTTTCTCAATCCAATCAAATCTTTGACCATTTCTATGGAAACATTCCAATGGCGAAAAGTAAAACGATAGGGAATAGCAATAATAGTATAGCCCCGTTCAAAGACTTGTTTGAGTAGATAACGATAGAACAGATTGGGAAAAGTGCCGAAGAAAGCACCACCGATAAAATAGACGACCCCAATCGGTTTAGGATTGATAGCAACCCAGTTAAATTGCAGGGGAATAAGCTTAAATTCTGGTGTCATTGTTGTTCGGTATGTAATTGTTAATTTTGCAATTAGGGAAACAATCTTATAATGATTAAAAATCTCGGCGGTCAAAATAATTGATCGCCTTGTCTAAGTATGGTACATTAATTTGCTCAAAAAAGTTTATTTTGTTGCGAATATGTAATGATTTTTGACAAAAGTAAATTCTCATCCCCAAAAATTCGCTTCTTCTTAGTCTTCCAAGCTAATCTTGACTGGATTAACTTGCTATCGGTAAAATCAAAACCCTTAGCGACGAGACGATTATAAAGTTGCGGACAACCTAAAGCGAGGGATTGCCCTCACGACATCTTTAACCGCTTTTTTGCTTTGCTGGGATTAGGAGCTAATAAGCTGAGATAATAGAAAAAAATTGGTTTTGGCTTTAAGGATGATATTATGTCAGACACAACTCGTTTAACATCAGAAAAATTTCTCAGTACCGTATTAAATTTGCAGACAATGAGAACGCTTTAATTGCACTTGATGTTATTGAGGAATGGGAGGGAGATTTAGCATATGCTCCTGAATCTATTGCCCCTCGTAATAGTATTAAAGAGGGAGAAGATAATGTTGATTTTTGTTGGTTTGCTATTGTTTTTAATAAATGTCGTGATTTCATTTTTCAACCGAATTATGAAAATTTACGAGAAAAATATTTACCCGCACTTATCCCTACTTTAACAAATATTATTGTAGGATATTTGATATGTCCTCCGCAAGTTGCAGAAATTTTATCGGCTATCGTTGCTGTTTACATTCTAGATCAGGGACTGGATAAATTTTGTCAAAATTGTTCCGATTCTTAAATCAAAGTGATTCCCCCCAAACCCCTACCCCTGAACGGTTACGTTCTGCTTAAGTTCTTAAACTTCTCTTTTGGGTAATGATTTGGTAGTAGTGGCGTAGCCCTCTTGCTTACCTGGTATGAATTCTGTAAAATATTTATTAATAAAAATAATTGGCTCGAATCAGTCTTTAAACCTCTAGCTTGATCATGACTTTTCTGATAAATATAGTTATTTCAAATAAGAACGAGACACTAGGCGACATAATAAGTACGAATAATTTCATCAAGGGGGGTCCCCACAGGAGCATACATTCTTGCCCTCTTTAATGCACTAAAATCATGTTCGATATCATTTAAATCAGTAGAGTATTTTGGCAAAAACACTACCTGATGACCTGCTTCTTCTACCAGGCGTTCGGCGAGCTCAGCCGAGCCGTTGTTTAATGACTGTCTTCCGATGAATTGGTGCATTATCCATAATTAATACTGAAAAGGATTTCTCGGCTGGTGAGAGAGAGTCTATCTTTCTCTAAAAAAATGGAGAATCACGTTGGAGCTGTTTGGTATTTTATCCATGACTACAATGCACGGCAAAGCAAAGGATTAAGCCGCCATCACTACTACCGAATCACCACCTGTGATTTTTAAAACCTAGACCCAAACTAACTTTTGGATGGGTGCAAGGTTGTCATTCATACCTTGATTCAGCAACGCCAAAAAATCAAAGAGGCAGCTGAAGATATTCGGTTTTTCTTCACTTTTTGGGCGAAAAAAACCCTTTTAGGATGCCTATAATAGGAGATAGAAAGGGTTAAAAACTAAAAAAAATGGCGGAGAGAGTCCAGAAAATCCTTGCCCAGTGGGGAATTGCCTCCCGAAGAAGGGCGGAGGAGATGATCGTGGCCGGCCGGGTGAGACGGAATGGCAAAATCGTGCAGTTAGGAGAAAAAGCCGACCCAGAAAAAGATCATCTAGAGATAGACGGAAAAAAAATTGAACCGGCCAATCGTCCCCAAAGATTGTATATACTGGTCAACAAACCCATTGGTGTGGTTTCTACCTGTAAGGATCCGCAAAACCGGCCGACGGTGATTGACCTTTTGCCCGACTCCCTCGCCAGCGAGACGGGGTTACATCCCGTAGGCAGGTTGGACATCAACACCACTGGGGCGTTACTCCTCACCAACGACGGTCAACTCACCCTCACCCTCACCCATCCCCGTTATCATTTGCCCAAAACCTATCGGGTTTGGCTAGATGGTGCGATTGATAGACTTGCTCTCCAGCGTTGGCGAGAAGGTATCCTCTTAGAGGGAAAAAAAACCTTACCCGCACAGGTTGAGATACTCAAGCAAACCGACCAAAAAACCCTACTAGAAGTTATTTTAGTGGAGGGAAGAAATCGGCAGATTCGCTCTGTAGCTGAAGAATTAGGTTATCACGTCCTGAAACTTCATCGCAGTGCTATCGGTCCTATTCAACTAAACTCTGGTAATAATTCCCCCTTACCCTTGGGTGATTACCGTTTTTTAACCCTTGATGAACTGAAATATTTAAAGAACCAGATTAACTAAGCTGAAAGTCAGCCCCTAATAGCGATATGTTTCGCCTTCTCCAATCACAACTCGATCCCCAGCATAAACAGCGAACCAAATTACTGGAAATCGGCGTTTATTTGCAAAAAAATCGCCTAGAACAGTCCCTTTCTCTCGAGGAAATTGCCCAGAAAACCTTAATCCCGCGCCATCGCCTAGAAGCGTTGGAAGCGGGGGATTTGGAGTCATTGCCCGAACCGATTTATATTCGTTGGTTAATCAAACAATTTGCCGATAGTCTGTCCCTGGATGGTGAGACGATTAGCCGACGTTTTCCCACCAAGGTAAATAACTTTTTTAGGGGAATAAAACCGTCTTTATCGCTGCCGAGTCTTCAAATTCGCCCGATTCATCTCTATTTTCTCTATTTAATCTTAGTTATTGCTTCCGTACAAACCCTATCCCACGTCCTGCAAAAATCGGTACTGCAATCGAATCGCTTACCGCCGCCTTCCTTGCCACAACAGCAAATTGTCCAACCGAAAAGCAATCCCCTTCAACCGGTAGCCAACAAAACCAGCAATAATCAGCAGCTGGTGGTGAGGGTAAAACTGGAGGATGACTGCTGGCTGCGGGTGGTGGTGGATGGCAAGACAGAATTTGAGGGTGTGCTGCCCCAGGGAACCCATCGCACTTGGCAAGCAAACCGGGAATTAACCGTGAGGGCAGGTAATGCTGGCGGGGTTTACGTTGCCGTTAATAATGCCCATGCTCAACAACTGGGGCAACCGGGCAAAGTCGGGGAAGTCACCTACCGGGCAAATTGAGCTAATTTATGCAAAAGGTTTTTTCACCCCTCGATCGCCTTCAGGGAGGGTTAATCGGGGCATATATTGGGGAATCCTTGCATAATCAACCCCTAATACCAGCCTTTAACTATGAGGCTACACCGAGGACGACCCTGCTTTTGCAAGCTCTGCAATCTCAGGAAGATTTGCCCATTGCGATCGCATCTAGGCAGCAGTCGGAATCGGCGTTATTATTTGTGCTGTTGCCGGAGATTTTAACCTGGCCTGACCATGGGGGACGTTGGCAAGCTAGATTAAATTTTTGGCTGAAAAAGGGCTTAATTTCCGAGTTAACCCGACAAGAAGCGATAATTTGGGGAGAGGCGGTAGGTCTGTTATTACAGGGAAAAAGGCCTTTAAATCAGTTAATGGGGCAATTACTAACTATTAACCCCAAGAATAAGCTATTAGAGCAGATTCAGTCAGCTTTAGGGCAGAATCATCCCTTAGAGTTCATTTTATCGGCTTGGGCGAAAGATAGCTCACCTTTGGGAATTGCGATCGCATTTTCTCTCTATACCTTTCTGCAAACGAGCGAGGATTTCGCCGTTAGCGTGCGTCGTGCTAATTCTAGTCCCTATCAACGGCAATTAACTAGCACTTTAGCGGGAATTTGGGCGGGATTGTACAACGGTATCGAGGGGATTCCCCTAGCTTGGCGGCAAAATTTGCCGAAAGAGCCAGTTAAACAGCAATTAATCGATAAAGCTGGGGAAATCTATCGAATTTCTTTGGGTATATCTCCTCATCTTGTCCTATCTCCTCATACTGCCGTCGCTTACGGGGGAACTTTGCAACCCCGTCCTAGCTTAAAATTGGTCTCTCAAGATAAGTAGTCGTGCAAAATTAACTTCTTGGTTAGGATAGGCAAAAGGCAAGAGGCAAAAGGCAATAGGGAGAATAAATAATCAGTTCTTAATAACCTAATTTGGTATTGTAAAGTTTTGTAAAAAATATGTGCAAATGACTGCAAACAACTGCTAATATGGTTAGTGCAAGTTTACATTGCAGTTCACATGAAACTATCAGATTATGCTAAGAAAAAAGGGATCAGTTATGACACTGCTTGGAGAATGTGGAATCGAGGGCAGTTACAAGG
>NZ_JADBUN010000015.1:0-5310 GCF_020245625.1 Microcystis sp. M049S2
CTGATAAAAAGCCTCATCTTCTTGAAATTGTACCTCACAAAAGTAGATAGGAGTCTGGGGGTTATTGTTTTGAGGCAGAAAGACTCCATCAAGACGAAAAGAAAGTTGTTTGACTTCCACTGAGTCAAAGCGGTAGTTATTCGCTTCGCTGATAGGGAGTTGAATTAATTCAAAGAAGATAGAGGGGAATGATTGAAAGAGTTGATAAAAAATCGTGTCAGTTTTCATGCTTTTATTTCTTCATCCGCGCTTGTTCTTAAACCGCATCAACGGACTGGTTAAACGATCGCAAAATCGAGACGATCCGATCAGCTTCCTGATCATTAAACATCCCATCTAGCCCTTCGGGATGGTTATCAGTAAAGGGAGGCTCGTAGAGCGCCCCCGGATTGATAACTCCGTTTTTAGTGAGGATATCGATGATATTTTCGATAAAACGGATTTGATTGGCCGAGAAGTTTGTCCCCTGCAAATAACGGGCAAAAGCTTGTTTAGCCGCCTGGCGATCGAGTCCGACGATTTCCAGGATCAGAAGCTTGAGGCTTTTCGTCTGGCCAAAAACCTCCTCAAAACGCTGACGGCTCTCAATTTCTGCGGCCGAAAATAGCATCTCCTCTAGGGCAGATAAATCCGTCTCCGTTAGGGGGATATTGCGCCGCAACTTAGCGATCGCAAGGTGATCCTGATGCTGACGGATATAGGCCTCCACTTTCCGGCGATACTGCTCGCGACTAAAACCGGTCTGATGGGTGGGAATATCGACCATCTGCACCTCCCCCATCTCATCGACAAAATCGGTGATCACGATCTGCTGCTTTTGGCGATCGATAAACTTGACCAGATCCCGGACACGCACCCGAATCCCCTCCACCATTGACGGCGTTGCTCTGGTCCACCAGCTTTCGTCCTGCACCTCGCGAATAAAGGCCAATTGTCCCTTAATCATCGGGATATCGGGCTTAGTCTCCAGTTGACCGAGAATATCCCGCACTTTGTCCCGCAATCGCTCATAACTACGGTCGGCCTTGAGAATGGCCAATTGCAGTTTCACACAGAGAAGGTCGAATTCCTTGGCCAGGGGATCCTCATTGGGCAGACTATTGGGTAAACCGGCCAAGCAGTCGGCAATGGTGGCCGCGTCCTCCTGACTCAGGTTGTCCCAACGCTGGCGCTGACTAAAGGTTTCCACCTGCGGCAAGCGACGACGCACGAGGAAATTATCCCGGGGCATGGTGGCGATGTGTTGATGGAGTGCATCGAGCAAACTCGTGTATAGGTCGTCGGCCCGCTCGACTTTGTAAGTAGAGGACTGCTCTCTTGCCCTAGGTGTCGCGCTTGGCTGGGCGGGAGCGAGACGGGTTGCCAACTCGAGGCGATGTTTAACTAGGCGACTGGTGAGGCTTTCGCGTATTTTCTGGCTTGTTTCATCGATATCCTGCTCGAAATACTCGAAATTACCGCAGAGGTCGAAGACCAGAAACTCGGTTTTATGGTTGCCAGGCCCGAACAAATCCTGACAGAGACGGGTCCCGCGCCCGATCATCTGATTGAACTTCACCCGGGAGAATACGGGCTTAAAAAAGACCAAATTAACCACTTCCGGCACATCTACGCCGGTATCGAGCATATCCACCGAGACGGCTAAAATCGGTTCTTTGTTGGCTTCGCTGAAGTCATCGAGCAGACTCTGGGCGTAATTGTCGTGACTGTCAATAACTTTGGCGAAATGACCTTTGTAGTGAGGATAGTTACTGTTAAAGCGATCGCAGATACATTGGGCGTGCTCGTGATTACGGGCAAAAATAATCGTTTTACCCAATCGATCGCCACTGTTGACCTTTAGCCCCCGTTGCATCAATAATTCTAATGCTTGATCCACGGTGTCGATATTGAACAACCAGTCATTAAAGGCAGCTGCGTTAATTGCCTGCGGTAGTTCGCCGCTTTCCTCGTCCCGGAACTTCTCCTCGTAGTCTAGCCGCTCCTCCGGGGTTAGATCGCTGTATTTAACCCCAGTACGCAGAAACTTAAACGGCACAGTAACGCCCTTGGGGGGGACGAGGTGGCCATCCCTAACGGCATCATTTAACTCGTAGGCGAAGGTAGGCAAGCCCTGGGGTAGCTGGAAAATGCGGTAGGTGTCCCGGTCTATTTCCGAGCGCGGCGTGGCAGTTAGCCCCACCAGCAGGGCATCGAAATAATCGAATATTTCGCCGTATTTCCGATAAATGGAGCGATGGGCCTCATCGACGATCACTAGGTCAAAATAACCCACTCCAAAGATTCGCCCCTCTGCATCCATGCGATCGATGGCGTTGAGCATGGTTTGATAGGTGGAGAAGAGGACGTTAGCCCCCGTCACTTCCTTGCTGCGGGTCAGATCTAGGACGGTAACGCTGGGTAGATGCCTCTGAAAGGCTCGATAGGCTTGCTTTAATAGGGCATTGCGATCGGCCAGAAACAGGACTCGGTTTACCCAATTGGCGCTCTTGAGCAGTTCCACCAATGCGATCGCAGTTCGGGTTTTACCGGTTCCCGTGGCCATAACCAACAGGGACTTACGGGCGCACTTTTCTTCAAAAGTTTCGGTAATGCGGCGGATGGCTTCTTTCTGGTAGGGACGGCCGACGATATCCTCGTTAATGGCGGTGTTGCTGAGGCGTTTACGGTGGTAACGGCGGAAAATTAGCCGTTCTAGCTCGGTTTTTCGCAGGAAACCGAGGACGGGACGGGGGGGATAGGTGAGATCATCCCAGAGATAGGTTTCATAGCCGTTACTGTAGAAAATAACGGGGCGTTGGTTGTAGTCTTTTTCTAAGGAGTCGGCGTAGAGTTTGGCCTGATTTTGGCCGCTGTCGGGGCTTTTGCTGCTGCGTTTTGCCTCCACGACGGCGAGGGGTTTGCCGTCGTCACCCCATAGTACATAATCGACGAAACCGCGCCCAGTATCCCCCGCTTGTTGGATGGGCATCCCCCACACCTCGAACTCTGTGGCGTTGGGGGCTTTGGTATCCCAGCCGGCCTCTTGGAGTAGTACATCGATCAGGTAGTGGCGGGTGTCGGCTTCGTTGTAGTCGTGCTGGTCAGCGATCGCTTGATTTTGGGCAAGGAGGGCATCCCGTTCGGCCCTAGCGGCTGCGAGTTCGGCCTCGGTTTGGCGCTGTTTTGCTTCGGCCAATTGGCGCAGGGCATCGCTTTGGGACAGGCGTTTTTCCAGGTCTTGCAGTTGTTTGGGAGCGGGGGGTGCGGCCGGGGGTATCTTCTGGCGATCAAAGCTAATATCGCCCAATTTTCGCCCATTCTGCCCATAGTAGCGCACCAGCCAGTAGGTGAGATGAAATAGTTCCTCGATCAGGTGCAGGGAGTCCCGTTCACTGATGAGGCTGGTATCGTGGGCGGCGTTGTTGCCGACTTTGTGGATGGTGCGAATTTTGCCGAAAAGTCCTGGTTTAAGGTTATCTTTAAAGGTTTGCTCGTGGATGAGAGCGCCTAGGCTATTGTCCCGGGGCGGTTGCAGGTAGGGGTCGTTTTCATAGAGCCAGCAGACCATTTGTTCTAGGACAAAACGGGTATAGAAGCAACTGGCCCGGGGGTTGCTGAAGACTAATCCCTCCGCTTGGCTGGCATGATCGTAGATTGTCGGGAATTGATCTCGCAGGAAGGAGAAGTTTGAATCCATATTGCGCTCCCCAGTCTATAACTCTATTATTCCCAAAGTTTTGGCTATCTCTATATTTTACCTGATTATTGTTTAACAGTTATATAAAAAAACAGCAAGTTCGGTTATTTCATCTAGGTTTTTCCCGCGTGACAGTGTGAGATGATAGGAATCTTGGTTAATTGTCCAACGGTCTTTTTTAATGGCATTTCCCACAAGATTATGGCAGTAATCCGCCAGCTGCCATGGCTACAGTTCCCCCCTAAATGCTCTTTGTAAAAGGGAATTAAAGAGATTTTCGGATTGTTCAAGCGCCTGAAGATGACACCGAACAGATTCTTCGATATTTTTCGTAACTTTTGTAATTAGATTTTGTGTCTTGATAGGAGGAACAACGACCTCAATTTTGGATAATCCTGGCTGTGAAATATTAGTGATTGTAGATGTGTTAGAACCTAAAATCAGTCTATTTCTCATCGGTGGAGTTCTAAGCATTAAAGATAGAAACTCTGGATTAATCAGGTCTGTCCTCGGCCTGACTCGGATCATAAATGAACTGAAAAGGCAAATCTCATCAGAATCATAAACAGAACATACAGCAACCCCTTCACGCTTTACTGAAGAACGTACAAATAGCAGATCTCCTCTCATGAGACTATATTTTTCAATCTCTTTTGGAGTTACGTCGAGAAGTGAATACTTTTCTGGAATGAAACGATGCCATTCGTACAAGTCAGATATGTTTGCAACCTTAGAGCCATGACCATAGTGTTCACTATTTTTTCCTATTCCGTTTTGAAAATTTGTACATATTTCACCGAGACGCTTCACCTCCCACCCTTTCGGATTAGTAACAGGATCACCGAACATCTCTAGGAAAGTTGATCGCAATAACTCCTCAGTCAACCGAATTGCCTCTTTGCGCTTGCGTCGCACCCCATCCGCTTTATCTAAAATTGCCGCAATTCTTCGCTGTTCTTCGAGGGGTGGGAGGGATACCTTAATCCCTTTAACTATCTCAATATTTAAGTTCTTTACAGTTGAACCAGAAGCAAGACGGGAAAACTCTGCATATATTAGATCAGAACCTAGTAGATGATAAAAATAATCTTGATCAATAACACCTTTTTTATTACTTAAAACAAGCCATCCATCATGAATACAACCAGATGTTTTCATGATATAAGGGTGGCCAAAGCTCATGGAATTCGTAAGTAAAAAATCACCCGGATAGACCATGCGTGAATTCTTAACACCAGTCTTCAAAATGCGCTTTTTAGTGTGTGTAATGTATTTTGAACTATCCGAAGCATCACCAATCATTACCCAGTTTACACCGTCAGGTTCTTCTGTCAGAAAATTCTGAATCGGTCTTGGCGAACCACCACGAGCAATTTCAAAAATATCGCCTAGTGCGACAGATGGCCAATCCTTCATCCCAACATCTCCTTTAATGCGTGTAAAACCTGATCAATCTTATTTTCAAACATAAATCAAACATCCTTTCGGTTGACTAAAGCGGTGGGTTACGACGGATTGTTAGATTGACTTTAACGCCTAGATTGTTGCCGTCTAACCCACCCTACTATGAACTCTTCTCCCTTCAATGGGTAGGGTGGGTTAGCGATAGCGTAACCCACCACTCTCTTGGA
>NZ_JADBUN010000150.1:0-11245 GCF_020245625.1 Microcystis sp. M049S2
AGGCTTTCAAGACTCGGTTAACAATTTGTAATATTCCTTGTTGACACCCTTACTGACAAAGAAAAAACTGAAATCAAGTCAGGATAAGGGTTGGAGTGCTTACTGCAAAAATTGTTAAGAAAGATCCCTATAAGGGATAGATCAAGGGGGGCAGGGGGGATCGAATCATTGACTAGGAAGATGAGAGTTTTTTTCAGTGATCAGTGAACTTAAAACTCACATCTGATAACTGATAACTGATAACTGATAACTGAAAAGGCCTAACTTTCTGGTTCAGTTTTAGCTTCCGCCGGCGGACCGGGAGGCAAAGCTTCCTCGCCCAGGGGTTGAGGATTTTGGCTAGTGGGGGGACTAGCGGGGGAAACCTCCGTCTGATTGAGAGCGGGGGGTTGGGAAGAAGTTTCCGGGGCTTTTTCCTCGATTATCGCTTCTTTGGGCGGTTCTTGCTGGGTTGGGGCCAGATTTGGACTTGTGGTTGCGGGTGGCTTGACGTTATCCGGTTGGGGACTAACGGCGGGTTGCGGGGTTTGATTGGGACGAAGCGGGGTTTCAATTGCCGGCGTTACGGGGGGGGAGTTACGCGTATTGAGGTTACTACCCTCCGGTTTTGGGGGATTAGCGATCGCACCTCGGCACACTTCCGGGTTAGGGGCAAAACTGACCCGCACCTGATAGATTCTCGACTCACCACTGGGATTATTAAAACGAGTTGATCTCACTTCCCCAGCCGCCTGTTGATTGAAAATCGGAAAGCCGGCACTTTTAATTAACTGGGGTTCACTGCTGAGGCGGCCTTGGGCATCCACCGTCACCCCATAAACCGCCGTCCCCGCTAATTGACGGGAACAAGCCGTGGCGGGATAGTTACCGGTCAAATTGACGGTAGTTATGCCTCCGCTGCCCTGATTGGGCTGATTTAGTTCATTTAAGGCGTTAGGATTGGTTTTTTGGACTCTGGTCAGCCAATCCACCTGATTTCTCATGGCCTCCTCGTTACTGGTATTGCTTTTGTCCGCCTCCAGGGAGCGCAAACGTTCCCGCATTTCCCACCTTAATTGTTGACGACGCTGTTCATCAATGGGCGATTGACCATTCGGATCCGACGTGCGGGCCAAGGAATTGTTTAATTGTTCCTGCGCCTGTTGCGATGCACTACGGGGCGAATTTCGCAATCTATCTAAAGTTAGATTATCTTGGTAGGGATCAAAGTAAGGCTGGAGCTGCTGGTTATTAGTCTCCCTAGGTAGATTATCATTGCCCTGCCCGGTGGTAACAGCAGGAGGACCAGGTAAACTGGGGGTAGAAGTGGGAAAATTGCGAGGAATCGGTAATCTACCCAGAGAGGGAATAGATGCCACGGGAGGAGAATAGACATTGACGGAGGGTAAGGAGGAGAGGGGAGGTAAAGCAGGTAAGGAAGGTAAAGGGGGAAGGGAAGAAACCGAGGGTAAAGGAGGTAAGGTGCTGTTATGGATGCCATCCATGGGGGGGAGAGGAGGCAAAGAGGAAGAAGACGAATTGAGGTTAGGCAGTCCGGGTAAGCTGGACAGGGAGGAGTCAAGACTGGGAAGACGTGACTGCTCTAGAGGATTCAATTCAATCAGATTGACGTTGCGTAATTCCTTTTTTGGCTCCTGCGCTGGATTATTGAGGAAATTAGGTAAGATAATCGCTAAAAGTAGGCCATGAATACCAAGAGAAGCGGCGAATGAGAGATTATTAGAGTTAATTAGCTTATTTTCTTCGGTTTCTAGACCAAAATAGGAGGATGTCATAATCTAGTTAATTGAGCAGAGCCTTGAGGGGAAAAGTTAACTCTATTCTAATCGTCAAGGCGATTTTTTTTTCTTGAGGGCGGGGAATTAATTGGTGTCAGTACCCCACCACCCCACACCCCACACCCCACACCCCACACCCTGCCCCTAGGAAAAACTTTTTCAGCCAACCCTACTTATACTGCGATCGAGCCACAGCTTTTAATTTGGGATATAATTCCGAAGGGTCTAACAAAGGGATAAACTCATCGATTACCGGTTTAAAATTAGCCGAAAAATTCTCCCTAGTTCCATGACCGTTAGGCGATTTAGGTACTGATTCTAATTTAAGGAATTTGGACGTTTCTGGGGTTAACTGTGAGAATAATTCCTCCAGATCACTCATACCTTTGCGAGGATCATTAAAAAGAGAAGTTTCTAAGTTTAGTAGAGAATCTTCCCTTGTGGCTTCCGCTCGTGGCTCTGGATAAGGCCGCTCAAGGGTGGGAGAAGGTATCTTGACCTGTTCCTGTTTATGGATAACTGCCGTTTTTTTGCCATTTAACTGGGAATCTGGCAGGTTTTTACAAACCAATCGCTCGAATTCCCCCGTAAAATGAAAGGTAGGATGGCCGCGACGGTGCCAAATTTTGAGAATTTCCTCCACCGAAATGACTTTGTAACGTCCCTGATAGAGTGCCTCTAAAATCGCCATGCGAATCCAATTGAGCGAATAGATGGGCAACCAGCGCTCGATTAATTCCTGCGCTTTGTATCCTCTCATTTCAAATCGATATTGGTTGAGTATAGTCGCTATCTGCATCAGGTTGATCTCTGGGCTAATCTCTGCCATGGAATTTACAAAAATAGTGAGCGCAATCGTTATGGCTACTAGGCACTCCGCATCTTAAGATTTTATCCGGGGTTTTTCCTAGCGGTTTTTCCCTATTCTCCCCACACTTACCCTTTCTAGTATCTTCACTCAAGGTCAGTTGACTCCCTAAAATCTGGTTCGCTTTTGGCGGCAATTTATCTCCCGCTAACTCCTGTACGGTTTAACGGGACTCCTCTGGCGACCTTAAGATAGTTTTTGTCTTTCCCCTGATTAGGCGATCGAGTTTACACTTCTTTGTTACCATAACCTGAGTAATTTGTCAAGAAAAAAGCAAAATTTCGTCAATAAACCCAGAGGAGATAGAACTATAGCACTACCCTGACAGCCTAGAACCCTGCTTTTGACTGACACCAAATCCGTTTTTAACTCTCAAGTTATCAATTGTTTCCCCCTTCTCCCCACACCCCACACCCCACTCTACTCTACCTTTTAAACAGGATTTAGTATGACGACCTGATCGAGGTTTTCTGAGTCCCCAGAAATTTTTTGTTAAAATTTGCAACATAACTTAACAATGTGTTACACTTCTTAACATAAGCATACAAAAGGAGCCTCCCCATGACTGCCCGCGGCTACACCACCGAAGAACAAGGAAGACTGAATAATTTTGCTGTTGAACCGAAAATGTACGTTGATAGTTCTAGCAGTCTCGGTTTTACCAAAAAAGCTGAAAAATTGAATGGCAGACTAGCTATGATTGGCTTTGTCTCTCTTTTAGCTATTGAATTGTTAACTGGTAAAGGAATCATTGCTTGGATTACCAGTCTCTAAGAATTAACAATCCCGTCGCGCTGTTCGGGGAGTTCAGTCCCCGTCCTAGCGGGTTGGTTTAGATACCATAAATGCCCTCAAAAACAGGTTTAGCAGGACCTGTCATGTAAACCCGGTTATCGGTTTGAGACCAGTGAATCTGAAGACAACCACCGGGCAGTTCCACGGTACAACGGCAATCGCATTTGCCCGCCAACAGGGCCGCCACCACCACCGCACAAGCACCAGTCCCACAAGCGAGAGTAATTCCCGCTCCTCTTTCCCAGACACGCATCTTCATATAATCTGGCGCGATTACCTCCACGAACTCCACATTAGTCCGCTGGGGAAAAACCGGGTGATGCTCAAATTTTGGCCCGATAGTTTCTAGGGGAATAGAAGCCAGATCATCCACAAAAGTGACACAGTGGGGATTACCCATACTAACGCAAGTAACTAACCAATCTTTGCCCTCCACCTCTAGGGGAACAGCGAGGACTTTTTCTGACCCCTTGACCAAAGTGGTGGGGATTTCACTGCCGAGGAGTTGCGGCGGCCCCATATCGACCGTTACCTGTTCATTGGCTTCTAAACGGGGAATGATAGTTCCTGCTAGAGTATGAATGCGATAGGTGCGGCCAATGGTGTTGTTAGCCTCTAAACGGGCGATAAATTGAGCTAGACAGCGAATACCGTTACCACACATCTCCGGTTCTGAACCATCGGAGTTGAAAATTCTCATGGTGTAGTCGGTTTCCGCTTGGCCAGGAAGCGCAAAAATCACGCCATCGGCGCCGATGCCAAAATGTCGATCGCACATAGCCACGGCCATTTCCGCTGTGATCAGGGGTTCGGGACTGTGACGGTTATCTATCAAAATAAAATCATTGCCCAGGCCTTGATATTTGGTAAAGGGGATTTTCATGGTCAATAAAAGCTGCTCAACAGGAATAATAGAGGATGAACACCTCATCGATAAACTCATTATGTCTCAATTTGATCCTGGTTTGCCGAGTATTAAACAAGTACAGAGCTATATTCAAGAGAAACGGGAAGTAGAAATTAAGTTAAGCACCGATGATCTCCTCGTTGGTCGCATCCTTTGGCAAGATGCTAACTGTTTATACCTAGTTGATCACTACGATAAACCCACTTTAATTTGGCAACAGTCTCTAGTTTATTTAAGACCTAAAGCCTAGGGGGAAATTGGCGATATTTGGCCGTGGGATGCGTCCCGGACGCATCAAAAATTCAGTGCCAAGCAGATAGCTTTTGAGTAAATGTAACGTCAGTTTGGGTTAAGGAGATTTGGCCATAAATTTTAGCAAATAATTAGGTGGGATGGCGAGGATAGCATCAGAATTTCAGTTGCTCGAAAATTTGGGTCAAATTGCCCAATAAAGAAAGTCAGAGAATCCAGCAGAGCGATCGCCATTAAACTTCAGATATAGATTGCCGCTCAGAGGAAAAAGAATAAGCAGATTGTCTGCTAACAATTTGGGACACTGCTGTACATAACCTGTTATACTCTTGGGCAAAACGAATCCACCGGGATTGTTATGCTGGAAAATCAGGTCATGGCAGATGCCGCCTCTAATGAGCAGATACCTACTTTAGAATTATCCATCATCATGCCCTGTCTCAACGAGGCGGAAACCCTGGCCACCTGTATCGGCAAAGCACGAGATTATCTGGAACGACAGAAAATTGCGGGAGAGGTGCTAATCGCCGATAATGGCAGTAGCGATGGTTCCCAAGAAATTGCCACTAATTCAGGGGCGCAGGTGGTTCCTATCCCGGAAAGGGGAGTATGATCATGAGGGATTTGAATATGTGAGGACAGTTTATCTCTATTCGATATAGTAGTTACTATCGTGTAACCCAAGTTATTGCCAAAGTAATCTAAATTATGATTAATCTACTTCAAAAGAGTTTTTACAAATTTTGTTCTTTACTATCTAGTCAACAATTTCGACGATTTTTTATTTTTGGTTTAACTTGTAATATTATTTATACTGTTTCCATATATTTATTAACTGAAAAAATCAAATTTCATTACATTGCTTCGGTAGTTGTTGCTCTAATTTATACAAGTTTTATTGGGTTTTGCCTAAATAAGTTTTATACTTTTAATACAAGTACAAAAACCTTTTTTCCAGAATTGATAAAGTACTATAATGTCATGTTTTCTGGCTTATTAATTAACGTGGCTTGGATGTTTATTTTGGTAGAAGTATTTAAACTATGGTACATGGCATCGGTAGTAATTGTGAGTGCAGGTTTAATGTTTTATAATTTTTTCTTGCACAAACACTGGAGTTTTCGTGGTTTAAATAAGCATAAAAAAGACCCTAAGAGCAGATAGTTTTCCTTGTTATTAGTAGATCAATTTCGACGTTATTTAATTGAGTTAAGTGCATTAAATATTATGCCCAAAAAACAATTATTGACGAGAATATTTTGCGAAGATATAAACAAATTATTCTTTGCTTGTGGGATTTTATCAATTATCATTATTAAGTTTTTTTTAATCAGAAACAGTGAAGTTTTAGGGCATCCAAGAGATTCCTTGCTCTATACGTTAATGGCAGATCAGAATATTTGGTTTCCTACTAATAAAGCTAAGGCAATAATTGATTATATGCCAGGATATCCGATATTTATAATGGTTTCTAATTTTCTGAATTTTTATCTAAGAATTAGTCATGAGATTTTTTACACTCTCTCTAATATTTTATTAGTTTTTAGTTTTAGATTACTAAAAATTCCTCGATATATCTGCTTAGTTATTTTTGCAATTTTAACTTTTCATATAACAACTTTTCTGTGGTTCAATACTATTTTAACTGAAACAATAGCCATTAGCTTATATCATATCCTTTTGGCGTTAACTGTCATAACTGTTATGTCAGAAAATTTAGCCAGGAAACTAATATTTTCCGTTCTTGGTGGATTGTGTTTAGGAATAATATTCATTACCCGTCCAGAGCAGATAGTGTTCTTCCTGAGTTACCTAGTTGTTTTTGTTATTCTTGTATTAAGAAATAGAATGAATATAGCAAGAGCTATTCGAGAAGCTTTGCCGATTTGTATTATTCCCATTGCTATAAGTTTATTAATTACTACAGTTTTTACTTTATTAAATGCTTTTTTTCTAGAATTACCAGCGTTATCCATTAGTAACTCATCGGCTTTCAAAGAAACTTTTTCCCAGATTCAGAGTATAGATGATGGTCAAAATATAGATGATTTTGAGTTTGTCAATATAAATCGCTAACAATTAAAAATGGCTTATCAAGTGAGTCCAACATTGAATCAAGTCAAACCTCTAATCGAAGAAGAATTAGCTAGGAGAATTACTAGACTCGGTGGAAAAGATACTACTAATATAGAAGTAGCAATTGATTGGGTGTCCTGGTCAACAATAGAAGCAATTAGAAGAAGCAATTTAACAGAAGATAGGAGTATGTATCAAGTTTTTACTCAAATTAATTCTGAACTGCAAGAGGCATTTAACGATAAAAGAATTAACCAGAAAACTTTCTCTTTTAATGATATAGATATAGGATTTTGGCTAAACAAATTTCCTCATTCATTAACTGAAATGAGTGGATATTTATTTTTGCCACGAGTCAGTAGTAAGAAATTATTACAAAATACGGATGATCCTCGAGTAACCCCTGAAATGAGATCAATATTTAATCGAGTGGCACATCGTCGAACTTATCTAGTTAATCAACGAGATTTAAATAAAGACCTTATTTTCTATTTAAACCGGATCACTCCTTTAATTCAGATCATCAATATTCTTGGAATGATATCTTTTGTAATATTATTGGTCTATTACTTGGTTAAACCTGTTCACTCCCAACTTCTCAATCAATACACATTGATTATTTCTTTTGCCTTATCTATAATTTTACTCCGCTTATTTTTGTATATTGCAATTGATCTGGCATTTTTCCCTGCACCTTCACGTTATTTATTCCCCACTAATCCATTGCTATCCGCACTGTCAATTCTAAACTTATATGTTACAACTAAACTTTTAAGTTCATTTCGATTTTCAGCTTGATATAGCTAAGGTTTATGGCTGTGAAACCAAGATAAACTTCAATTTTTCATTTTCAGTATCTTTTTTGACAGCAAGTTAAAAACGACAAATATATTGAGTAAGGATAATCCAGAGAACAATGGCATACTGGGAAATAGATAACGCATCGGAATTTCCCAAGCAGAGGCATCAAGTAAACTATAGAGAAGAAGACGAGCAATTTGAGTTAAAAGAATCAAGAAAACTATAATTATGTAGGTAGATAGAAACAGTGATTTAGCTTGATAAACACAGTAGTAAATTAGGAGGATTACAAAGGAAATAATTCCCAGCACATTGAGAACATATACGAGATAATTTAATATTTTAACTTTAGTAAATATTTTAGAATTAGGATTGTGGTTGTTGATCAAAGCGGCTCGGCGATTAGCGGTTGCATTAAATAATGCTACACTGGCTTTGGGATCATCCTTAGCAATAATATTTTCTACTTCAGACATAGGGGGGAATATAAACCAATTTACCACCTTAATAAATGAACTCTTGACGTGGGGCAACCAAACCCCTATGTTAGGATCTAAATAACCTAATAGTAAAGGTTTACTAGGTAAAGTTTTCTCCTGAAAGGCCTTTTCTAGTTCCTTATTAACTTCTGTGAATACCTGATAAACACTCTGAGATTTTCGATCTGATGATACCTCGCGAGCTGCATAAATTAACAACCAGGTATTGTAACTTTGCATCATTTCTTCTTTGGGTAAGAAAGGCTTCATTTTTTTCAAAGTTGGGCTAACTTCATAAGCAGCGGCTAATTGTGCCTGCGTAAAAGTAATATATCTTTGAGGAGTACCCACATCTATTTTCATCAGTTTTGTGTACATTCCTTTATAACTGGGAGAATCGAATAAACTGACTCCAGACACACCAAAATTGACTTTGTTTAAGACCGTGCAGGAGAAATTAACTAGACAGAAAAGCAGAAAGGGAATTAAACAGTAATAAACGATTTTCTCGATCTTTTGATTTCTGGAAATTCGATAACCTGTGATCCAAGTAATTAGACCGAAGCCGAGAAAGTATAGATAGAATACCTCTCTTTCTGGTCTAGTAATGGCAATCATTCCTAGAATCAAACCCGATAGACAGGAATAAACAAGTTTACTCGATCTTTTCCTAGAAATTAATAATAATATTGTCACTCCCACTAGAAAATTGAATAAAGAAATTACCGATGATTCACTCCTGGCATCATTGAAAAACCTAAAAGTCAATGGATAAAAAACCATGACACCAAATACACCAAGACAAATCAATTTAGGAATTTTCAAAAATCGCAAGCAATAAACTAAAAATCCCGTGGAAAGTATATAAAAAATCTCGTGAAATATTCTCAAAGGTATCCCAGACAAATTAACTAACCAAACAAAGATAGAATAACCGGGAGGATGACCTAAGGCCCCGATACCTACTTTATCCGACCAAATATTGAATGCCGCTCTCGCCAGATAGCTTTCTGGATCGGAACCGATAGCGACAATTTCATACTTTCTGGTTAAATAAAATTTAATAATTATTATCAGGACAAATCCTAATCCAATAAGAAAGTTAAAAATTTGCGTACGTTGACTTAATTTATTCATAATTTTCTTATACCTCAACACTTTATGATAGTTCTTAGCTCTCTGAGTTTTTTTTGAATAGGTAAAGTCTGTCCTATAATACTATACAAATCGTTGTGAATTCACCAACAAGTAGATAGATAGGAAGTCTCCCTTATCGGTTAAGATTCATCAAACTAAGAATTAAGAGGTCTCCCAGTCATTGAAATTAATTTGTAACCATTGACCTGTTTAGCTTACCAGATAATGTGGCACATTGTACCACATAAAACCTAAAAAACTATGGAACCCTCTTTAGAGCCAGATAAGCTGTGAACAAGAAGCAAGAAAAATCTAGTTTCTCTGGGTTGCCAAATTTTTGCCCTAAGCTGTTCGTAATCTAAACCCCGTTGTTGGGATGCTGAAGGCTGTGTCTAGCTTAGATAGCTTCGGAAATCTGGATAATGAACAGCCCAATCATTATAGGTTATTGGGGACAAAGACAAGCCAATCAATTAAGGCAGCACTATTGAGCAATCAAAAATTTGTTGTCACAAATGTCAATAATCCTGTTATACTCTTGAGCAAAACGACTCCACCGCCATTGTTATGCTGGAAAATCAGGTCATGGCAGATGCCGCCTCTAATGAGCAGATACCTACTTTAGAATTATCGATCGTCATGCCCTGTCTCAACGAGGCGGAAACCCTGGCCACCTGTATCGGCAAAGCGCGAGATTATCTGGAACGACAGAAAATTGCGGGAGAGGTGCTAATCGCCGATAATGGCAGTAGCGATGGTTCCCAAGAAATTGCCACTAATTCAGGGGCGCGGGTGGTTCCCATCCCAGAAAGGGGTTATGGTAGCGCCCTGCGGGGAGGTATAGCCGCCGCCAAAGGTCAATACATTATCATGGGGGATGCCGATGATAGCTATGACTTTACCAATCTCTCCCCTTTCCTAGAAAAATTGCGACAGGGTTACGATTTGGTGATGGGCAATCGTTTTCAGGGGGGAATTAAACCAGGGGCGATGCCGGTATTGCATAAGTATCTGGGCAATCCTGTCTTGACTTGGTTAGGACGGTTATTTTTTGGTAGTCCCTGTGGTGATTTTCACTGTGGATTGCGCGGGTTTAGTAAACAGGCGATCGAACAATTGAACCTACGCACCACTGGCATGGAATTCGCCAGCGAGATGGTGGTGAAAGCATCCCTCTACGGTCTGAAAATTACCGAAGTACCAACCACTTTATCCCCTGACGGTCGCAGTCGTCCCCCCCACCTAAAAACTTGGCGCGATGGCTGGCGACATCTCCGCTTCCTCTTAATGTATAGTCCTCGCTGGTTGTTTCTCTACCCCGGACTGGCTTTAATGTTTCTGGGGTTTGTGGCGACGATTTGGTTTATTCCTCAACCCAGAGTTCATACCCTTCTCTATTCAGCCACAGCTTTGATTATTGGCTTTCAAATTTTCAGTTTTGCCGTCTTCACAAAAGCTTTTGCTATCAGCGAGGGTTTATTACCGGAAGACCGCAAGTTAAGACGATTTTTCCGTTATCTTAATTTGGAGGTGGGTGTGATCATCGGAGGAGGTTTAATCTTGTTGGGAATCGGAGGATCGATATATGCTTTTCAAACTTGGGAAGCGAGGCAATTCGGTACTTTAGACCCTGCTGTAATCATGCGTCTCGTGATTCCTTCAGTGACCTGTCTCGCTTTGGGAATACAGGTGATTTTTTCCAGTTTCTTTTTAAGTGTTTTGGGATTGAAACGAAGATAAAAACAATTGTAACTGATTGTTATCGGCTTTATTGCTTCTAAACTTATATGTTACCGTTCAACTTTTATACTCAAAAATACCAAGAAATAGACAATCATCCTAGTTCTGATGGTATCCGTATTAAACAGGGTAAGCTCATCTAATTTAGCAGTTAAGTAGGTAGGCACAATTATTTGTAGGATGGGTTAGCGGTAGCGTAACATAATCGGGCGTTGGGTTTCATGCTTCAACCCAACCTACGTTCATTTTATATTTAATTCCACCCACCTACTTAATCATATTCAAGCCAAAAAAGCTGACTACGTTGTCGCCCTTAAAGCTAATCATCCGACTCTTTATACTCAGGTCAAAAACTGGTTTGAGCAAGCTCAAGCACATCAATTTGATGGTATTCAATTTAGTTATGATTACC